>JBLHTV010000010.1:0-25972 GCA_047627755.1 Lentimonas sp.
CGTGTGTCGCCCCACACAAGAAAGCTGTTGAGCAACTGCTTCAATGCACTCCCCAAACTCCAATGACTGGACGACAGCGCCACCTGACCACGCTACTCCGCAAGACTTCGAGCGCGCACTGTAGCCCAGATCAACCGCTAAAAGTGGTAAATCAGGCTCAAGTTGTTTGGTGTAGCGCTTCATGGGTTTGTAAATGAATCATTTTCTGATCTTTACGGAAGCGTTTTTGATGCTTCGTACCTCGACCGCTAACACGGGCTCGCCAGATACGAAAACTCTTCGGTTTTAAATGTCGTCGCATTGTAACGATAACATCTGATTCGCGCAGTCCCGTTTTCGCCTCAATCTCTTCAAAGGGTACACGATCTGCCCATGCCAACGCAATGATACGATTGATTGCTCGATCATCGAGCTTAGTTAAATCTGAAATAGTCACCGCATAGCAATCGAATCGCACTGCCCAGACTTACTAGGTTTCCTAAAATAAATCGGGAGAGCCATACTTAAGGACATTTCAAGCGAGCATTAGGATCGGCAAGCTAGCTTAGGTTCTACGATGCACTACACGTCGGTGAACTGCCTGCGTACCTCGCTGTAAGCTTTCCGATGACGTGCAAATCGCCTCGTTGCCGCTGCAAGTCCGAATCGCTTCCAACGTCCAACCGGCGGTCTACAACCTACGGTGACGGACGAATCGTTCAAACCGTCAATAACATCGATTCGGTCTCTCCCGTCATTCTTCACGCGAGTTCCACGAGTTGGCGAGATCAGGGCGCTGCTGTATAAATACGTTAAAGACGTGATCGGCAAAGCCGGAACCAGCTTCACTATAAAGATTGAATGCCGTATCTAAACCGACGCAGCGTAACTCCTTGACCTCGTCATCAAACTTTCCAGTCGCAGCCACCACACCTTCGAATTCGTGCCGCTTCAATGTCTGCGCAGCGTGAATATTCGCCCCATGCTTCGGCATCGCCAGCACCACTAAGTCCAAATTGTCATTCACCCGCACCCGTTCCCAAAAGTCCGAATCCGTGGCATCCGCCAACAACACATTGCGTCCAGCGAGTTGGTGCATCTCTACAGATGCAGGATCACGATCAAAGCCAATCACTTGCCCCGGGAAACGATCTTGCAGTTTGCTATAAGCAGCCACTCCCACTCGCCCCATGCCAAAGATTCCGATGCGCTCGCCTTTCGTCTGGATGGGCAAGTCGTCTGGGTGCTGACCAGCGGTTTCAAAGCGCTTCAAGAAATCGCTGATAGGATCGTAGAGTGCTTCTGCCTTTCGAGACAATGGTGCCATGATTAGAATACTGAGCGATAACGACAGCGCCATCGCGATCAACCATTCACTCGACAACCAGCCCTTACCAACCGCCAGCGCCAACACAATCAGGCCGAACTCGCTATAAGTCGATAAATTGAAAGAAGCCATCCACGCCGTGCGGGCACGTAGGTGGAATCGTGTGAGTATGACGAAAAAAGCGAGACTCTTCAGTGGCAGTAATGCGATCAGCAGAATGGCCCATAGCACCGCATCCCATGACAGCGCCCCCATTAGACCAATTTGCAAAAAGAACCCCACCAGCAGCAGATCCGTCACCCCCAGCAGAGACTTACTAAGCTCCTTCGCCTTCGAATGCGAGCCCACCAGCACCCCGATAAACAAAGCGCCGAGGTCCGCTTTTAACCCGACCACTTCAAAACTCTCGGCACCGACGACCAGTGCGAGAAACAATCCGCACAAGGCAATCATCTCGCCATGCCCCGAGCGACTGATCAAAGCACACAACCATTTTCGCCCAAACAGTAGAGCGAGCAACAGCGGGATCGCATACAGCGTGGGAATCTTACCGGTGGAAAAGGTCAAAAACAGCACCGCCAAAATATCCTGCATGATCAACATCCCAATCGTGATTCGGCCATGCATCGCTCCCATGTCGCCACTCTCATCGAGGCTTTTTACCGCAAACACCGTGCTCGAAAAACTAAGCGCAAATGCCAACAATAGGGCATTCGACCAATCTAGACCGGCCCCTACCGTAAACAATAACGACACTCCCAGCACAATCGGCGTGAAGACCAACAGCACAGCGCCCGTATGCAGCGAAGTGCCCCCCCAGATCTCAGGGCGCGCCAATGTCCGCAATCGCAGTTTCACGCCGATCGTGAACAACATTAAGGTCACACCTAAGTTGGCGATAACGTCCAGCACCGGACCGCCCGTTTTACCCATCGCCTGTAGCACGAAACCAGAAATTAAAAAGCCTACCAACGGCGGCAAACGAAGCTGTTGTGCAATCAGTCCAAAACAAAAGGCAATCGCCAGTAAAAGGGCATCCATACAACCAAATAGCTAGTTTTGTGCCCTCTGCATGGATTGGCTAAAGAATCTGGCATGTTTTTAATCCTGTCCGCCCTCACGAATATGACATTCGGCACGGATCTGGCTGTGAATCGCTGATTGCACCGAAACGAACCACGATACCAAAATATGGAGAAACAGAATAAATTAGATCTTGAAGTGGTCATTTTAGGTGGCGGCTTTGCCGGTGTTTACTGCGGCAAATCGCTGCTTAAGACACTCAGCAAAGGCTCTCGAAGCCGAATCGGGCTTGTTTCTGACGAAAACTATATGGAGTTTCAGCCAATGCTGCCAGAAGTGGTGAGTGGTTCCCTCTCCCCTCGGCACGTCGTGAATCCCATCCGCCATCTTTGTAAAGGCTTGGAGATCTACAAGGCCAGCGTCGAGGCGATCGACTTGAAAAACAAGCAACTCGTCTTGCGCCCCGGCCCGTTCTCGCAAGAGATCGTCATACGCTTCAAACACCTAGTACTGACGCTCGGTGCGAAAATCGATGTCAGCCGCGTGCCTGGTATGTCGGAGCATGGCTTGCTGATGCAAAATGTGGGCGATGCCATGAAATTACGCGCCACTCTATTGGCGCGCTTTGAAGAGGCGAACCTAGTCGTCGACCCCGTGCGCCGCCGCAGACTGCTGACCTTCGTGGTAGTCGGTGGTGGTTATTCCGGAGTCGAAACTGCCGGTCAGATACTGGATCTATTCGAGGACGTAGATAAATTTTATGGTAATTTTGATCGCAACGATTTCGCAGTGTATCTCATCCACAGCCGAGATCACTTACTACCGACCTTAAGCGAATCTCTAGGTAAATATACCGCCAGGAAACTGAGCGAGCGTGGCTTGAAGCTCTGCCTCGAAAAGCGCGTCAAATCCGTAACCTCGAATCAAGTCTTCCTGAGCGATGGCACATCGATCGATTCCAACACGATTGTATGCACCGTGGGCAACGCTCCACACCCACTGATTCTAAAGCTAGCTGAAGACGCAGGCTGCGAAACGATCAACGGACGCATTAAAACAAAAGAAACCATGCAGGTGCCAGGCTACGATTGGATCTGGGCCGCAGGTGATTGTGCCGCCGTGCCGATGCAGAACGGTGAGATTTGCCCTTCGACTGCGCAGTTCGCCATGCGCCAGGGTGCTTTACTGGGAAAGAATCTGAATGGCTTTCTTCGAGCCGAGCCGATCTATCCATTTAAATTTAAAGGACTCGGCGAGCTCGCCGCAATCGGTCACCGAACGGCAGTTGGCGAAGTCATGGGTCTGAAGTTTTCTGGTTTCATCGCATGGTGGATGTGGCGCACGATCTACCTCAGTAAACTTCCAGGCTTGGATCGAAAGCTACGCGTGTTGATTGATTGGACATTGGATCTATTCTTCCCGCGCGATATCAATCTGCTCAGCCCTCGCTATACAAATCCATTACAGGAAGCATACCTCGAAGAAGGTGACGTGCTCTTCCATGCCGGTGAACCAGCCTTTTCATTTTACGTCGTCAAAACCGGTAGTATCAACATCATGGATACAGACGGCAAACTCATCAAGCGTGCAGAAGCTGGTGAGTTCTTCGGAGAGCGCGCCCTATTGACTGATCAAAAGTGGCGCTTCACTGCGACCGCGGCCGAAAAGACCAATCTTATTGGGCTCGGTAGTGATGAGTTCAAAGCAGTCTTGGAAAGTAGCAAATCGATGCGCCAACTACTAAAACGCTCTGCGCAGCAATATCGCTCAAGTCATGAGATTGACACCATGAAGGCCACTCTGCCCGATGCATTACTTAAAAACGCGGTTAGTGAACACATGACCTGCGATGTCGTCACAATATGCTCCAGCGATACCTTAGTCGCCACACTAAAGCGCTTTAATAATGAGCGGCACAGCTTCTACCCCGTCATCGATGCCGGCACCAATAACTTACGCGGCGTGCTCGCCAGAAGCGATTTCTACGATCATGTGCAGCTTGAAGGCCTATCCCAGACTAGCACCCTTCAGGATATCGCTTGTTGCCAACTACCCTGCGTGCGTCCCGAGGCCAGCATCGCGGACTGCTTAGAAACGATGATCCGAGGTGGCAGCAATAAACTGCTAGTCACCAATCCAACCGGTGAACTCAGCGGCATGCTTTCGATTCGCGATGTGCTAGCCGCCGCAGCGCCCGACGCAGACTAGAGTAGCTGATACGTGCGATGCAAGGGGGCCAGGGCGGTCTTCGCAAGCAAAGCCCCTCCGCTTCAGACTTCCCCACGACGACGAAGGTCGCATATCGGTGTTGCTGTTGGCCGAAAGGACTAGTTTAAGAGCTCCCTTTAGAAACTGAACCTCCCTTTGAATAGACAGAGTGCTCACCCACCTGCCATTGCTCGGACGACGCGTTGCTCCCGCTAGTGAGCTGGCCCTGGACTTTTCCTCGCCGCACTCGGTGCTGCACCTAAGGAATGGCATTAATCCTGCTATTTATGTGTCTATGTTACACAAACAGATACCCGATTTGGCAATCGAAGGAGTCGCCAAAGATGAAATTGAAGCTCACTTCAATCTCGTCCCTGAGCCCTATTTTATAAATTCCACAGCTAAAGAAGTTGAATTACACCTGCGCATGGTGAACCAACTACTGTCGCAAATCCAACAATCCGACTCAATCGAGACACTGGCCCCAATCATCGACTGGCGTGATGACAACGACTTAAACATGACCGTCGTCAACTTAGTGACATGGGACCGTGCGGGGTTGTTCTTCAAGCTGGCAGGAGCACTCACTTTGGCCGGCGTCAATATCCATAGCGCCCGAGCGATCTCGCGCAAAGACAATGTCACAATCGACACCTTTTACATCATGGGGCCCGAAGGTGGAGTGGTATCGGACGCTGAGGCACAAGGCATCTTCCACGGACACATCAACGAATCGCTAATTCATGACAAACGCCTGACCTACGAGATTGAGTGCTTAGAAATGCGGATAAAGAGCCAGAAGGAACTGAGCAGCATGCCTCCAGCAAACTTCCGGCCATATGTGGAAATCTGCAATAACCTCTCACTCCATCGTGTGATTATCGAGGTAAAGGCAGGCGACTGCACCGGCTTACTCTACAATATTTCACGGCTCATTCATTCGCTAGGTTTTGACATCACATTCGCACGTATCGCAACCGAGCGAGGCATCGCCATGGATACCTTTTACATCGAAAAAATCAATAAAAGAGAATCAATTGACACGAACGATCTGCTAGAACTTCGCGAACTACTTAATGCTCTGATCGAAGATACGGCCGCCCTAGTCCTGTAAATTAATACGTGCTACTGGGAGGTGGTATGGGGACCGAAATTTGCGCTTAGGCTCCGCGGGCCGTCGCAAGCGACGACGCCACGATAGGCGGTGGAAAGAGATAACAACCAGTCCAATGTTCTATGATCCCAGTTAACTATTTGGTTGCCATGGCATTTATTCAGTGATGACAAGGAAGAGTCAGATTGAATTTGCAGGAGCACATTAGCATGTGATTAATCGAAGCAATTACAAAGACTGGATCTTCAAAACAGAAGGAGCCCGGCGCAGTTTCTTGAGAACTAAAAAGGGGTCAGACAAAGCGACAAGAGTGTCGCTTCTACGGTGTAGGCTAAACTCGGTGGCACACGAAAACGCCCAACTCCATTCGAAGCTGGGCGTTGGGAATTGGTTGCTACGCCATCTACGGCAGACCTCCGTTAAACGGCGAAGCCGCGCCCCCTAGCCTTCATCAATCAGCTTCTTCAGAAGCTCATCGAGCATGGCAGGATTAGCTTTACCTTTGGTAGCTTTCATCACGGGGCCCTTCAAGGCGTTGAGCGCCTTTTCGTTGCCGTCCTTGTATTGGCCGACGGCTTTCGCATTAGCAGCTATTGCAGCGCGGCAGAGGGCTTCGATCTCGCCGGTGTCGTTGCTCTGCTTTAAACCTTTCTTCTCGACGATCACGTCGGGCATGTCGCCGGTGGCGAACATCTCGGTGAAGACTTCCTTGCCGATCTGCTTGGAGATCACACCTGCGTCGATGATCTTTACCAAGGTCGCGATGTGTGCGGGGGTGAGCTTTGATTGGCTGACGGAGTGCGCGCTTTCGCCATGCTCGGAGACTGCGGACAGTTCGCGCAGTAAATCGTTGGTGATGTAATTGGCGATCGCCTTGGGCGCTTTGTGCGTTTCAAGGGCGGCTTCAAAGAATTCACTGAGTTCGCGATCCTGGCAAAGCACGGACGTGATAGTGTACGGCAGCTCGAAGTCTTGCTGGTAGCGGCGTTGCTTGTCCAAGGGACGCTCTGGCAGCTCGGCGGCGAGCTCGGCCACGCGGGCGCGGTCCATTTGCACGGGCATCAAATCTGGGTCGGGAAAATAACGGTAGTCGTGTGCTTCTTCCTTACTGCGAAGTGAGAAGCTGATGCCCTTGTCGACATCCCAGCGGCGGGTCTCTTGGGTAATCGTGCCGCCCTCTTCCAGAATCTCGGTCTGCCGCTCGATCTCATATTCGATCGATGCCTTGACGTTGGACATCGAGTTCAAGTTTTTCATCTCGGTGCGGGTGCCGAGCTTATCGGAACCGACGGGGCGGATGGATACGTTGGCGTCGCAACGCATTTGGCCCTTCTCCATATCGCAATCGGAAATACCAGCGTAGATAATCATGTTGCGCAGGCAGTTCAAGAAAGCGACGGCTTCGGTGGACGAGCTCATATCTGGCTCAGTCACAATCTCGGCGAGTGGCACACCGGCACGGTTGAAATCGATCACAGTTTCAAAGGCTTCGTGCGTGAGTTTACCAGGATCTTCTTCGAGGTGAATACGGTTAAGGATTACCCAGCGGTGCTCGCCCTCAACATTGCGCGATGGCCCAGGGAGTTCGATCTCGACCTTACCACCGATGCAGAGCGGCTCTTCATTTTGCGTGAGCTGGTAGTTCTTCGGCGAGTCCGGATAAAAATAGTTCTTACGGTCCCACTTGCAGACTTTGGCGATCTCGCAGTCGAGCATCAGGCCGAGCTTGGCGCACTTCTCGATGGCTGCGTGGTTGAGGACCGGCAAGGTGCCCGGCAAGCCGAGCACGACGGCGTCGGTTAGCGTATTGGGCGCTGCGCCATAGCGGTAAGGCGCGGCGGTAAACATCTTAGTGCGGGTTTTAACCTGCACGTGAATTTCAAGTCCGATGACTGCTTCGTATTCCATACTGGAGTGATTACGCGCTTCGCGCGAAGTGATGGTGAAAGTGAGAGTGAAAGTGAAAGTGGCTTAGGTACGTGAGTTTAAACCGCAGAGTTCGCGCAGAGCGATAAGTGAAACTAGTAAGAATTAAGAAAAAGTGAAAGTTTAGGCTCAAGTGTTTCGCACTCTTCACTATCACTTTCACTCGTCACTCTACAAAGCGGGAACCGCTTTGTAGTAGTCGTGAGCCTGTTCGAAGGCATTGGCTACGGCGAACATTTCGGCTTCGCCGAAGGCTTTGCCGATGACTTGCAGACCGATCGGCAGACCGCTTGCGGTGAATCCACTGGGGATCGAGATCGCTGGTAAGCCTGCGAGGTTGACCGAGATGGTGTACACATCGCTGAGATACATCGCGAGTGGATTGTCAGCACGCTCCCCCCTTTTGAAGGCTGGTGTTGGTGAAGTTGGTGTTAAGATCGCGTCGACTTGCTCGAAGGCTGTTTCGAAGTCGCCAAGAATCAAGCGGCGGACTTTTTGCGCGCGCAGATAATACGCATCGTAGTAACCGGAACTGAGCACATAAGTGCCGAGAATGATGCGGCGCTTCACTTCGTCGCCAAAACCTTCGCCACGGCTCTTGGTGAAGAGTGTGAGTGCGTCTTTGGCCTCTTCACTGCGGTGCGTGTAACGCACACCGTCGAAACGAGCCAAATTGGACGACGCTTCGGCAGTCGCTACGATGTAGTAAACGGGAACAGCGAGCTCGGAGTGTGGCAGTGAAATGTCAACGATCTCGCAACCTTGGCTCTTATACCAGTCGATGGCCTTTTCGATGTTGGCCTTCACCTCGGGATCAATGCCTTCGCCGAAGAATTCACGCGGCACACCGAGTTTCCACGGGCCCTTCTTTTCCTTGAGGGCTGCCGCGTAATTGGTGTCACCTTGCGGCGCGATCGAAGTGGAATCGAGTGGATCTTTGCCGAGCATGGCTTGCATCAAGATCGCAGCATCTTCGACGGTGCGTGCGAATGGTCCGACTTGATCGAGTGAGGATGCGAACGCGACGAGACCGTAGCGGGAAATGAGTCCGTAAGTGGGCTTCATGCCGACCACACCGCAAAGTGCGGCGGGCTGACGAATGGAACCACCGGTATCGGTGCCGAGGGTGGCGATGGCCTCACCAGCTGCCATCGCGGCGGCGCTACCACCGGAGGAGCCGCCGGGAATGGTTTCGAGATCCCACGGATTGGCAGTGGTGTGATAGGCGGAATTCTCGGTGGAGGAGCCCATGGCAAACTCGTCCATGTTGAGGCGGCCCCAAATCACAGCACCCGCCTCGCGCAGCTTGACGATACAAGTCGCGTCGTAAGGGGAGACGTAGTTCTCCAGCATCTTGGAAGCGCAGCGCAGCGGCTGATCCTTGACTGCGAGTGTGTCTTTGATGCCGATGGGAATACCATCGAGCTGCCCGAGCGAGTTGCCAGCGGAGCGACGCTCGTCGGAGGCCCGGGCCTGAGCCAGTGCATCGTCGGCGTCGGTGGAGAGGAAGGCTTTCACCTTGTCGTCAACGGCCGCAGTGCGGTCGATCACGGCTTGGGTGATAGCGACGGAGGTGGTTTCACCCGCAGCCAGCATGGCGGCGAGTTCGGAAATGGTTTTGAAGTGAAGGTCAGACATGGGAAATTAAATTTTAGCCACTGATGAACGCGGATTTTACGCGGGTGCTTGAAAAATGATAAAATATACGTTGGAAATGATCCGTGTTTTATCTGCGAAAGCCCGTGGCTAAATAACTCTATTCGACGACTTTGGGCACGACGACTTGATTATCGCGTTGCTCGGGAGCCATGTTGAGCAATACCTCGGGTGCGTAGGTTGGGCCAGGCTCATCGCCTTCGCGCCAGACGTTGAAGACGCGATGGGCGTGGGCCATGGGCTCGACGCCTTCGACATCGACCGTATTGAGCTTGTCAAAGTAGCCGAGAATGTCGTTCAGCTGTGTGCCGAGCTTGGCCTTTTCGCCGTCGGAAAGATCGAGCCGCGCTAGGTTGGCGACGTAGTCGATATCAATGTGTGGTGTTTCGCTCATTTTTGAAAGTGAGGGTGGAAATTTCGCTGAGAGTGACTGAGCGTGGTTCAATTGAAACTGTGCGCGCAGGCACCGCACAATAAACCACAGCAAAAAGGACTGCATAGACAAAGCAGCCCCGAGCGCCTCGCGCAACTAAGAATCACTGTTCAGATGCTAAAACCTGAGCACGCCAATGAGTTGCCAACATAGCGTAAGCGGAAGCGCCCGGTTTAGAGCAATTTTTCGCGCTTTTAAAGTTGGTGCCATTTAGTCGAGCCATTTTAGTCCAGCGAGTCTCGATGATACAGGTCAATGTTACCTAAAATGGTCCACTTTAAAAAGTTGGTCGGGTTGCTTCGAAAGGATCTGATACTGAAAGGCATCAGATCTACCACCGAAACAGAGGTCCGCCTTCTGCTAGAGGCAGAGGACAGTGATAAAACAATCCAATAGGTCGGCCAAGGTCGGCTGATCAGTGAACCAGCCTACTATGGCTAAAAGCGGGAGCTTGAGAGGATCGAAGTTAATCATCCCAAGCAGCTAAAGGCACGGCACCACGCCTTAAATTACTGTAGCAAACGACTGCACTTCATCGTTTGTGAGGTGACGCCATTCACCGAGAGGGACGTCTAAAGCAATCTCGCCGATTTGCTCACGGTGCAACGAGACCACTCGATAACCGACAGCTACGAACATGCGCTTGACCTGATGGAATTTACCTTCGGTGATGGTTAAGCGTGCGTCTTTAGGGGCAAGAATCTGTAAGTCTGCCGGTCGCGCCAATTGGGATTCACCTTGTAGTTGCAGTCCTTTTTTGAACTGTTCGACTAAGCCTTCCGATAGCTCACGAGAGAGACCGACACGATACACTTTCTGACAATTATTCAATGGTCGTATAATATCAAAGGTCCAACGGCCATCATCAGTAATCAGCACTAAACCAGTGGTATCGACATCCAAACGCCCGGCCACATGTAATTCTGACACCTTCTCAATCTGTAAGAAATTGAAGAGCGACGGGTAGCCTTCATCGACATTCGAGCAAATCGTGCCCGAGGACTTATGCATCAGCAGGTAACGGAATTCCCGAGCCTTCAATGATTCGCCATTGAGCGTGATCATATTATTCTCATGCACCTGTGCCGCCTCGTTGATGATCGCCGTACCATTGACCCTAAGCTGGCCAGCATGAATCAATTGTAGTGCCTCGTCCTTGGTGTATTCGGTGCTTTTACAAACAAATTTATCTAGGCGCATGAGACGCTCATTAAGTTCAAAAGGCACCGCAGCGGTCAACGCAAAGCGTACAGATCGTCTGCCTTCGGCGAGCTCAGGACTTGCCAGCAGGCAACGCCCCACTTGCCCCAATCGTCGCCAAATTTATCCACAATCAATTACAAACAGCCTTGCCAAAAAAAACTCCTGCCCGACGAGACGAAAGCCTGCACGAGAAATAAATCGCAGACCGAATCGGCGTAAGCCCACACACCGTAGCCACCTCCATTAAACGCATCCACGAAAAGCTCAACGTCGCCCATGCCCCCGCAGCCCGTCGAACGTTACAACTTGAAGGACGGACCCCTTGGAACAAACCAATCTTGCCAAACAAAGTCCGTACCGCGTGCAACGCATGGAACGGGACCTACATGCCTAGTTCGAAGACGTCTGTGCTGACATAAAAAAACAGTCGAGAATAAGCGTGTGACTTTAGTACATCCCGTCTTTCATATCTTCTGCTTCTATTGGATGACTCGCCTGTATTACCCTGCCGGACAAGACGTTCCTACGACAAATTGCGGCTTAGTCAAAATCGTCCGTGCTTTCGGCTTACGCTTCCACGGCCCCTTCTCAATGCGTTCGACCAGCAGCTTCGCCGCAGCGCGTCCGACTTTATAAGGCTGCTGATCAAACGACGACAAGGCGACACGCGGGTCACGTAAATTCAAGGCACCAAATCCGATCACCTTCACCTGTTGTGGAATCTTCAGTTCCAGTCTTTGGCAAGTATGCCAAGCACTGATCGCCAGACGATCGGCGATCCCGAACACGCAGTCAAACTGCCCTTGGCATCTCGCAAGTTCATGATCAATCAAATCTGTATTGTGCGTAAAGTTCGGTGCCATCACATTCGCAGTCAGCTTCATTTTAAACGCCTTCAAACCTGCCTTGAAGCCCTCTGAGCGCAAGCGACTGGTGCTCACCAAATCGCCCGTCGAAATCAGCACTGCATTTTTACAGCCATTTTTAGCCAAGACATGCGCCGCCTCATAGCCACCGGCAAAATCATCGTTACCAACAAAATCCGCATCAAAGTGGGTTGTATTGCGATCCACTAACACCAGCGGGATCTTGCGGTCGATGACTTCCTTAAAATAGAGCGGACTCGCCTCTTCATTGACCGGCAGCAAAATAAATCCATCGACGCGACTTTCGAGCAAGCGATTGATCACCTTGCTCTGCTCCGCGATCGCTTTTTCACCATATTGCCCATGCACCAGATCAAGCGCCATGAGTATGTCTTTTTCAGCAAAATAGCCATACGCCCCCTCAAGAATCTCGGGCGCTATCGCATGCCCCACTGGCATCACCACACTGACGATTCCACTGCGCCTGCTCTGCATGCCACGTACCAACCGATTTGGTTTATAGCCGAGCCGATTCGCAATAGCACGAATCTTCTGTTCAGTCGCGGGCGCCACATTGGATTTATTGCGCAATACGCGGGAAACTGTCATCATCGACACCTTCGCCTCGGCCGCGATTTGCTTCATGCCAATAGAACTCTTATCCATGTTAATTAACATACGTAAATCACTGCTATGAGACGACAACAAAATCCAAAAATAGTGTTTCAAGCAAAGCCGCCCAGCCTGATCGCCTAAGTCATGGCAGAGTGGCACAAAGCCCGCTACCCCCCAATGAGAGGTCGATTTACAACACGGCGCGAGCAGATAAACCTGGCGAGCAATTAGTATTATGACGCGAAAGGCACAATTCCACAGATAATAGCAAAAAAGACTTGCGGGGGATGCGCTGAAACGTAGCTTCCGTGAACTCGCATCACGTCCCGTTCGTCTAGCCCGGTCTAGGACACCTGGTTTTCATCCAGGCAACAGGGGTTCGAATCCCCTACGGGATGCCATTTTAAAGCCCTCAGCGACTTCTAGTCCTGAGGGCTTTTTAGTCTCTTTAGACTACCAAGGAATGAAACACCGTCGGGTTTCGATTCCTGTGCCCCAAGCTTATCATTACACTCGGTGCAAATTGGCACGACGCGAGCAACGCCATGACTCGAAATGAGGGACACTCGAACAGTCACTCGCGCGGGGCTAGCAGCCTGAAGCTAAAGCTGGCAGGGGCGAGCAGCGACAGGTCCGCTTAAGCCTCGAATACATCAAGCTGCAGTGCGCCCGGACGAGGCCCCCCTACCCTGTCTTAATAGGGAGAGGCTAGCAATTGATCGTTTAATCAAAGGCTGAGCAGCTCCAGCCTAAGCAATCAAGGCATCGAGTAAGGCGCGTAGCTTCAGCTCGGTCTCGCGTGTTTCCCTCTCTGGATCCGAGCCTTCTACAATGCCCGCACCAGCATACAATTTAGCCGTCGTGCCTTCAATCAGAGCCGAACGAATGCCAACGATCATTTCGCCCTCATTGAGGTGATTAAACCAACCGATCACTCCAGAATAAAGACCGCGATCCAACTGCTCCAAGTCGTGTATCCGCGCCATTGCTTCTTCGCGAGGCGTCCCTCCGACGGCTGGCGTTGGGTGCATCTCTTGCAAAATATTAAGCAAGTGCACATCGTCGCCCACTTCCGCTTCGATCGCAGTTTGCAGGTGCTGCACATTAGCCAAGGGTAATAAGCGCGGCGCAGAATCCGCATGTCCATTGACCCCGACGGCCTTCAATCGGCGTAAAATCGAATCACGCACACAGGCGTGCTCATGTAAATCCTTGTCACTGTCCAATAAGTCTCGGGCAAACTTGGCATCCTCAAGGGCAGTCTCACCGCGTGGCGCCGACCCAGCAATCGCCTCAGTTAAAAGCTGGCCGTTGCGAATGCGTAATAAACGCTCCGGGGTAGCGCCAATAAAGCTACGCCCATCTCCGCCGCCAAACGAAAAAGTAAAACATCCGGCAAACCTTTCACGCAAACAGTTTAAGGCATGTAGCGGCTGCCACGGCTCACTGGCCTGCAACTTAATTCCACGCGCCAGCACGATCTTTTCATACGCCCCATTCGCAATATCTTGCAGCGCTTCAGTCACCGCTCGCGAATATACATCCGGCGCCAACTCTGAGCGTTCCACGGTAGTCGGCTTGACCGCAGGCGCGGGTTCGACGGGCGTCGAGGAATAATCAAAAATTGAAAACTTTTGATACGCACCCCACACCCGAGCCACCAGTTGATCAAGGTCTGCGTCCGGATCGATACGAATGTTCGCCACGGCGCCATATTTCCCTTTAACACGCGAGACCTGCCAACGCGGCAGGAAAATTGTCGCCGGCGCAAAGGCGCTGCCCTCAGGCACGGTGTCATTAAAAGTAAACGCGGTGAAAAAATGCGGTCCAGTAAACGGTTCATTCAGATCTCCGACAACGATCGTGTTATCCATTATCTCATCCGCAAAGGCCTGCGCCTGCGCGAAACGATCCACTCCAGAAAACGTCGCCTCGGCGACAGCCTCCGCACCAGCTAGGGCCTCCTCATCGGCCGCACGCTCGATATAAAAGTGCAACTCATTCGGCTCGTAAATCGATTCCAACACAGCCAGCGGCGCAATATGCTTCACCGCCAACGAAATACTCGCGATCTGAAAATGCTGCTTCGCTCGCGCCGACTCCCGACAACCCTCTAGGAAAACACGCAGCGCATCTTGATCGCGCTCTGGAAGCATACTAGAAGGAATGATTTGCATAGTTGCTAAGTAGTAGAGAAACGAACGATCAAGCTGCAAACAAAATGGACAGATTGACATGATCAAATTAAACAAAAGAAAGCACATGCCCCATTTGCTCAGTCCGATTTATCCGAAAAGAGGTGGGCACTCCGGGCCGTGAGTTGATTCGCATTGGAAAATATCCTCCTATAGCGCTATCGAAAAAGGCCTGTATTATTTGAATCGCTGAATGAATTCCTCTGTAGTTAAATTCAATAATCCCGAAAGGATGACGATGATTGATCATTTTCACTTTGCCCTCCGCCGCATTATCCTAGATGCAGTAGGTAGGAGTGCGAAGTCAGCGACTCACCACCCACTTCTAGCTGCTAACTCCATTTTCAATGACCGATTTTTACGACACCGAATCCAGTGCCTTAGCGCCCATCGACTTTCGCGCTGAACTCAACGACGAGCAATACGCCGCCGTCACCGCCGAACCAGGCCCCGCGCTCGTCCTTGCCGGTGCGGGCTCGGGCAAGACACGCACTTTAACCTATCGTGTCGCCTACCTGATACACCAAGGCATCAAACCTTACGAAATCCTGCTGCTGACCTTTACCAACAAATCCGCCAAGGAAATGTTGGAACGTGTGGAAGACCTGACCGGCGTCAAAAAACACCAGCTCTGGGGCGGCACCTTCCACAGCATCGCGCAGCGCATCCTCCGCGTGCATGGCGAGGCGGTCGGCCTCCAGCGCAACTACACCATTCTCGACCAGAGCGAGTCAGAGAGCCTGCTGAAAAATGCGATCAACACGGTCGACCCCACATTCATCAAAGGTAAGAACAACCCGAAGCCGAAGGTCGTGCACAACATGATCAGCTATGCGCGCAATACCTGCCGTACCGTTTTCGAAGAAGCTGACGACCACTACCCCTTCCTCGAAGGCATGGCGCAGAAGATCGCCGACATCTACAAGGTCTACAGCAAAACCAAGCTAGAGCATCAGGTTGTCGACTACGATGATCTGCTCGAGTACTTGCTCAAGCTCCTGCGCGAGCACCCCGAGGTAGCGGCGAAATATCAGCAACGCTTCAAGCACATTTTGGTCGACGAATTTCAAGACACCAACCGCCTGCAATCAGAGATCGTCGACATCCTCGGCGTGCACCACCAGATTATGGCTGTGGGTGACGATGCGCAATGTATCTACACATGGCGCGGTGCGGATTTTGACAACATCATGCGGTTCACTGAGCGCCACCCCGGCGCGACGATTCATAAGATCGAGACGAACTATCGCAGCTCTCCGCAAATTCTTGAATTTGCCAACGCCGTGCTCGCCGCACAACCAGCCGGCATGGGCTACTCCAAAGAGCTGCGCCCCGTGCGCCCCGATGGTGAGAAGCCCTATTTCACGCCTGTCATGGATGCGCGTGGCCAAGCCAATTTCATCATCCAGCGCATCGAAGGCCTGATCGACGAAGGTCGTGACCTTTCCGATGTCGCCGTGCTCTACCGCGCGCATTACCAGGCGATGGATCTGCAAATGGAGCTCACGCGCCGTGGTATTGATTACCAAATTACGAGTGGCGTGCGCTTCTTTGAACAATCCCACATCCGCGACTTTACCGCGCAACTACGCTTCGCCTCGAATCCTGCCGACGTCTCTGCGTTTGCACGTTTCACTTGCCTGCTACCCAAGGTCGGGCCCAAGACCGCAGAGCGCATCCATGCATTCACCAAAAAACTCGCCGAGAAGGAAGAGAAGGATTTCTGTGAAGTCTTAACATCCGCAGCGGTACTTAAAAAGGTGCCCAACGACGCCAAGGAGGAATGGCCGTCCTTGGCCGAAACACTTCGCGAAGTGTCCGTGGCACTGACTAGTGAAACACCCGAAGCGATCGTGCAACTCGCCCTCGACGGCTGGTATAGCTCCTTCATTCGCGAGATCTATCCGAACTGGACCGAACGCGCCGACGACTTGCAGAGTTTGATCAGTTTCGCCAGCCGCTTCGACACAATGCAAGAACTGCTCTCGCAGCTCGTGCTGCTCGCCTCTGAAAGTAACGAGCGCGACTCAACTGAAGCCTTAAACTGCCTGCGCCTGACCACCATTCACCAAGCTAAAGGTCTGGAGTTCCCAATCGTATTTGTCATCGGACTGGCCGATGGATTGTTTCCACTCAAGCGGACCATCGATGATGGCGACCTCGAAGAGGAGCGCCGACTGTTTTACGTCGCCGTCACCCGAGCGATGGAAGAACTCTATCTTTCTTACCCGATGCTCAATCAACAAGGCAATACGGTGATACGCCTCAACCCAAGTCGCTTTGTGCAAGAAGTTGATGTCAGTCGCTACGAAACGCTACGCGTTGCACCGACACGGAGTTGGTAGTGGGTAGTGGGGCTGGGTGCTGGCTGACGCGATTTATGCATTTGAGACAATCGAGACGATGCAGTTTGAATCTGATCGATTGTGTGTGGGCACGTAAAACAAGATTCATGGTCGATTAGTGGGAAAAGGGTAAAGGAGCGAGGGCGAATCGCCCTCCTTTGCAGCAACACCATATGAATGTGGCTGAGTCGCACACTCTCCTATTGCGGCCAATGGCTCAAACAAGCCCCTCATTAGGGACCTGTTGCCGGTTAGATAAAACGGTCTGTCGTTTCAATCGATACGTTCCCACTAATCGACGATGAAACAAAAAAAACCATTCACCTGCAACGGAAAGTTCGCTCCCCTAGCGGAAGAGCGTGATGACCAGATCACGGCCTACGCCTCCGAATCAAGCAGGATCTTATATTCTACGGAGTCCACCAACGCGCGCCATGTGGCATCGATGATGTTATCACTGGCGCCAACAGTGCCCCAAGTCGCTTCGCCGTCAGTGGACTCAATCAACACACGAGTGATCGAATCGCTCCCCTGCTCAGTCTCGAGAATGCACACCTTATAGTCGATCAATTCAACCGCCATAATCTCTGGGAACACAGGCGCGATCGCTTTACGTAAAGCATGGTCAAGTGCGCCGACTGGGCCATTGGCCTCGGCCACGGTATGATGTACTTCGTCGCCAATTTTGACCTGCACAGTTGCTTCAGATACCACTCGACCTAAAGTCGCTAGGTGACTCACCGTCACACGATAGCCGACAAGCTCAAAATTAGGCTTTTCACCTTTTAGGAATCGATTCAGCAGTAATTTGAAAGATGCATCGGCGGCTTCGTATTCGTAGCCTTTAAATTCTAGCTCTTTCAACTCACCGAGAAATTCCTTCAACTCCGGCGAACGCGAGTCGAGATCGACCCCAATTTCCTTGGCCTTCATCATTACACTGCTACGCCCGGACATATCGGAAACCAACACCCGAGTGTGATTACCGACCAGCTCTGGTGCGATGTGCTCGTAGCTGTGTTTTACTTTTGCGGCAGCATCGGCATGTACCCCTCCCTTATGAGCAAAGGAACTCGCGCCAACAAATGGCAATGTCGAATCCGAGGCACGATTGGCCATCTCATCGACAAACAACGAAAGATCACGCAGTTTATTCAAGTTGGGTGCGCAGTTCAGATCCGCCCCCATCTTCAAGATCAAATTTGGGATAATAGTACTGAGATTGGCATTACCATTACGCTCACCGAAACCATTCATCGTGCCCTGCACCAGAGCTGCGCCTGATTCGATCCCCGCGAGCGACAATGCTACCCCGAGGCCAGAATCATTATGACAATGCATGCCAACAGGCGTATTCGGGAAATGTGCCACGACCTTGCTGACAATTGCTTGAATCTGACTGACAAGTTGGCCGCCATTGGTATCGCAAAGTGTCAAGTTGATCGCACCACCACGTTGCGCGGCTTCAAGCGTCTGGATCGCGTATTCTGGGCTGTCGCAATAGCCATCGAAAAAGTGTTCCGCATCGTAGATCACTTCGCGACCATTATTAGTCAGGAAGCGTACCGAGTCTTCGATCATCTTAAGATTCTCTTCGGCAGTCGTGCGGATAATCTCAGTGACGTGCAGTAACCAAGTCTTACCAAAAATGGTGACTACCGGTGTTTCCGCATCGAGCAATAGCTGCAGCTGCGGATCTTCCTCTGCCTTAAGACCAGCGCGACGGGTGGAACCAAAAGCAACGATCTTGGCATGCTTTAACTTCAGCTTCTTTGCTTTCTCGAAAAACGCCATATCACGTGGGTTCGAGCCCGGCCAGCCACCTTCGATATAATCAATTCCAAACTGGTCCAGCTTCTCAGCGACGCGAATTTTAGCCGCGACAGTAAAGGAAACTCCTTCGCCTTGGGTGCCATCACGTAGAGTCGTGTCGTAGATTTTAAGTGCAGGTGTCATCAGTGGGAACGAATTGAAAAACCGACAAAAACAAGGACTTAGGGGGTCTGGGGCAAACCTAAACCGCAGCAGAGTAGGCTGATGTAGCGGCGAACCTTACTAAGTGCGTCCAATAACGGTGAGCCAAGCACCCCACGATGGAGTCTCCCGCAGGGGCGCGGAGGCGCAGAGTTTTCTGAGACGAATCAAATCAAAACATAACAGGAATATCACAAAAGAGCTGTAACTGCGGAAAGTGCCCAAGTCCACAACCTGCTAGCTCTGCGCCCCTGCGCCTCCGCGCGACGGAGATCTGCCGTAGATGGCGTAGCAAAACAGCAGAGCAAGAGCTACCACATTTGATCTCGCGCAGAGACTAGGAGCCATCTTGCAGCACTCTGCGTCATCGCAGTCTCATGATCGAAACGACTTCGCCAATATGGCGAGAGGCGGTATCGCTGCAAGTTTCTGATTATCAGTGACTGGCTACTGTTCTCAGACCTTTATTATGCCCTTGGGTGCCGACTTCTGACGGAGCAAAGCATAGATGGTGAAACAATTTAGCTTAATCCATTCTGTTTTCACAAATCATTATGCGCGGCAGTATATCCGCACCACCGATGCTCGATTTGCGGCAACCTGCGTGGTCGACCAGTATCGGCTCGAACTGCTCATCGTTAATAGACGTTTCGCCGAACTTAAGTGCTTCGACTCGATTTATCGCCTCATTGATATCATTCGAAAATACCGAGGATGTGAGTCCGTATTCCATGTCGTTGGCTCAAAATAGTAGCCAGACTCAGTGTTTTGCCCTGCTTCTCACGGATGACACGGGCCAGAGGCTCGAATAATTTTACGAATTTTATCCGCAAACACCTGCAAATGCTTTCCCTAGGCAACTGCTGGCAGTGCCGCCCACCTGATTGAGTGGCCACTGCGGCAGCAATCGCGGCCCCGCCCTGCTCGGCGAACTGTCAGGGATCGTCGAAATCGCTTCGCCAGTGGCGGGGATGATCACCTAGATCGTGTGATAGTGCGGGAATTCGACAAATTGACCGTTAATATAGTTGGAGTCATGGATCACACTGGAAAAATCCTGAGAAATGCATATCGGTTCAACTAGAAAGCCTGATTCTATTAATTCAACGCCACAACGATACAAGCGAGTGAATCCACTGTTTTCTTGCCTTGCAGTATTCAAAATCAGCCCTAATCTCCGCCTTTTTTTTGGAATTTCGTGGGTGATACCCGCGTATACAAAACCCTCATTTAACGTAGTAAACACTCTCCTAAAACACATCAGATAAGATCATGACCGACCTATCAAAATACAGAAACATTGGTATCTTCGCACACGTTGACGCCGGAAAAACAACGACAACCGAGCGTATTTTGAAGCTCACTGGCAAGATTCACAAGTTGGGTGAAGTGCACGACGGTGCAGCGACCACTGACTTCATGGAACAAGAGCAAGAGCGTGGCATCACGATCCAATCGGCTGCGACTACCTGTTTCTGGGACGACCACCGTTTCAATATCATCGATACTCCGGGACACGTTGACTTTACAGTTGAAGTTTACCGCTCACTCAAAGTGCTCGACGGTGGCGTCGGTGTTTTCTGTGGTTCTGGTGGCGTTGAGCCTCAGTCCGAGACCAACTGGCGCTACGCCAATGACTCCGGAGTCGCTCGTGTGATCTTCGTCAACAAGCTCGACCGTGTCGGTGCCGATTTCTACAAAGTTATTGAGCAAGTCAAAACGATCCTTGGCGCAAAGCCACTCGTTATGGTGCTGCCAATCGGTGAAGAGAGCGCACTCAAGGGTGTCGTTGACCTCCTCACACGTAAGGCATGGGTATGGGACAACTCCGGTGACCCAATGGCTTACGAGATCCAAGACGTCCCTGCGGACATGGTCGACAAGGTCGAAGAATACCGCGCGGCTCTGATCGAAACTGCTGTTGAGCAAGACGACGATGCGATGGAAGCTTACCTTGAAGGTAATGAGCCAGATATGGCTATCATTAAGAAGTGCATCCGCAAGGGCACGATCAACCTCGATTTCTTCCCGACTCTCTGTGGTTCTGCCTTTAAGAACAAGGGTGTTCAAAACGTGCTCAACGCCGTGATCGACTACCTGCCGAGCCCAACCGAAGTGAAGCCACAACCTGAAGTCAATGCTGACGGCACACCAACAGGTGAGTTCGCAATCGTTGATGTCAAAGCACCTTTCCGTGCACTTGCATTCAAGATCATGGATGACAAATACGGCGCCCTGACTTTCACCCGCATCTACTCCGGTAAAATTGCTAAGGGCACCAACGTGCTCAACACTTTTACAGGTAAGACAGAGCGTATCGGACGTATCATCGAAATGCACGCCAACGAGCGTAATGAAGTCGATTCCGCACAAGCGGGCGACATCGTCGCACTCCTCGGCATGAAGGCCGTGCAAACAGGTCACACACTTTGCGACCCGGCACACCCAGCGACTCTCGAGCCGATGGTATTCCCTCAGCCCGTTATCTCGATTGCGATTAAGCCGAAGGATCAAGCACACTCTGAGAAGATGGGCACCGCGATCGGTAAGATGGTTGCAGAAGACCCGACTTTCATCGTCGAAACCGACGAAGACTCCGGCGAAACCATTCTTCGCGGTATGGGTGAGCTTCACCTCGATATTAAGGTCGACATCCTGAAGCGCACTTACGGTGTTGAAGCGATCATTGGTAAGCCACAAGTTGCTTATCGTGAAAGTATCACCAACACACTCGAAGACTCTTACACGCACAAGAAGCAGTCCGGTGGTTCAGGTCAGTTCGCTAAGATCCTCTACAAGCTTGAGCCACTCGAGCCAGGTGAAGGTTTCCAATTCGAATCCAAAGTTGTCGGTGGTAACGTTCCTCGCGAATTCTGGCCAGCAGTTGAAAAAGGCTTCAAGTTCTCCAAGGAAAAAGGCGTGCTCGCCGGCTACCCTTGCTTGGACTTCAAGGTCACACTCCTCGACGGTGCATTCCACGCAGTTGACTCCTCGGCAGTTGCTTTCGAAACGGCAGCCAAGGCAGCCTACCGCCAATCACTTCCAAAGGCTGGTCCACAGATCCTTGAGCCAGTCATGAAACTCGACGTCTTCTGCACAGAGGAAAAGATGGGGGATGTTATTGGTGACTTGAATCGCCGCCGCGGAATGATCAAGACACAAGAGCCGTCCAATACTGGTGTTCGCATCAAGGCAGATGCTCCTTTGAGTGAAATGTTCGGTTACATCGGTGCGCTTCGCACCATGACATCTGGCCGCGGTCAGTTCTCCATGGAGTTCTCGCACTACGCAGCTTGCCCGAAGAATATTGCCGAAATCGTCATCAAGGAAGCGCTTGAGCGCGAAGAAGCGAAACGCAAATAAGCCTACCGCAATATACTTCTAACAAAGGTCCCCGACTCGAAAGAGCGGGGACTTTTTTGTTGCTAGCGCGAAACAGGACGCACTTGGCTGACAGTGATTGAGAGACAAAAGTGACAATCAGCCACTCACCTGATTCGGGCCAAGTGACGCCAAAGGGAGCGCCAAAGTGAGCGCCAAATGGAGCGCCGATGGTAGCGACCGCTGTGAGAGTATCCGTACGAAGCAAACCAATGGCACAACTCGCCAACTAATATACTTGTATGCCAATGTGCTCGTATGCCCACAGGGCTTTGAGCTATCATTTGCGGAATAAAAATGGGGTGGCTAACGGGATTTGAACCCGCGACCCCCGGCACCACAAGCCGGTGCTCTAACCAACTGAGCTATAGCCACCATCTGGAGAAATATACAAAGCGCACATCCCTAAAGAAAAGCCGATATGCTCTTCCAGATCGCCCACTTGTCAATAGTCCTTTGGAGGAATTTTATCTTTTTCTTAGTGAACTGAAAATCCGATCTGCAGGGCCCTCAACAGCCATCTCAATTTCTGCCAGCTGAGTGAGAGCTTGCAAAGGATTCCAAGCTCTATGGCGGATTTCCACGCCCTGATTACACCTCGAGCATGTCAGCCGTAACGCGCCACTCACAGGGAGTATAATCCAGCCAGCAGCAGCAGTAGCGACTAGCGGATAAAGCTTAATCTGTAAGGTCTTGCACGCAGCTATCCATTCCGAATAAAGCGAGCAAGCGCGACCACTCGATTCGTGCCATAAATCCTAAGCTCGAATACAGCGATGTCCTGTACTCACTATGCGAATACTCATCATTAAATGCCCATGAGCGTTTACGTGCACTTGCCAGTAATCAGAAAACACTCATAAAGTCTCAAGTGGCTCAAACAATGGAGCTAAATTAGAAATATTTTATATGAAAACAGTACTCTTCGACTTAGACGGCACACTGATAGACCATTTTACCACCATTCATCGTTGCGTCGTATTGACACAACAGCAGCTCGACTTACCAGAGTCAGACTATGATACCGTACGAGCGACTGTCGGTGGCTCTGCGCCAGTGACTCTGGGTAAATTGCTGGGTGAAGCATACGTCGATACCGCACTACCAATATTCCAAAATCACTTCGAGCAAATCATGTTTGAAGACCTGATCGCACTACCAGGATCCAACTGGATACTGAACGAACTTAAACAACGCGGCTACCAGCTCGCTGTTTTTACCAATAAAAATGGTAATCAATCGCGCACAATTTTAGACTTTCTAGGACAGGCACAGTACCTAGATGAGATTATCGGCACTGGAGACACCCCTTACCGCAAGCCCGATCCAGAGTTCACTGCCCATGCACTCGGATGCTTAAAAGCGTCCTCCGAAGACACTATTCTCATCGGCGACTCGCCCTATGACTTCGCCGCCGCAGAAGCAGGCCAGCTCAAAACTTACCTCGTCGCGACAGGCAGCCATACCAAAGCTGAATTGTCTGCGGCAACACAAGCAGCCGGCATCTATGCCGACCTATACGAGCTTGGAGCCGCACTATTCAATCTCACCCCCGAAACCACCAAAGCCTAGATGCCACTGAATCCGACACTCTCACGACCAAAGGCAATCCTTTGGGATATGGACGGCACCTTGATCGACCAAACAGCTGCGATCATTCGTGCTTACGGCGACGTAATCGAAGCAATGGGCGGCGGTATTCCAGACCCCGAAGTGATACGCCGAAGCCTCGGTGGGCCGATGGCATCAACCATGGCGCTGTTTATAGATGACGCAGGTTTAGACGAAGCTGCGAAGCGCTTTCGGCTACGCTTCCCAGAGATCATGTTCGATGGTTTGATTATCTTACCTGGGGGACTGGAGCTGATCGAAAGCGCCAATAAAGCAAATATCGCGCAAGTCATCTTCACCAATAAACACGGTGACACTGCTCGCAGAGTCAGCGAGTATGCCGGCTTCTCCAAATACATACCCATCTGCATCGGCAACACCGACACGGATTGGCACAAGCCACAGGTAAAACTGACGCGCTATGTATTGGAACAAATCAATGCCTCCGCTGAAGGTGCTTGCATGATCGGTGACTCACCGACTGATATTGAAACCGCACATAATGCTGGGCTCCCCTGCTACTGCATCGCCACCGGCGCACATAGCACCGACGAGATGCTAGAGGCTGGCGCTGAAGCAGCCTTCAACAGTCTGGTCGAACTCAAAGCAGCCTTCGGTTTGTAGCGCACGTCGAGTGAGCTCAATCGTTACGCGAAAGAGTCTCGATTTCCTCCTTAATGGAGGCGATTGAATTCGCCTTTAAATAACCGCGAAACGCCATCGCCGGCATTACCAGTGAGCGTCGCCCAAGGATTGATCCAGGATTCAACACCGAGTGGCAACCCACCTCCGCGCCATCACCGACGAGTGCACCGAGTTTACGCAGGCCAGAACCACAGCGCGAACCATCTGGTAACTGCACTGGCACTTCGGATTGATCTAAACGAAGGTTCGAACACGTGACTCCAGCGGCCAAGTGCACTTTATTACCGAGTACACTGTCACCAACATAACTAAAATGGGGCACCTGCACACCATCCAGGAGCAGACAGTTTTTAAATTCACAAGAGTTACCCAGCACACAATTAGCACCAGCAATCACGAAACCACGAATATAAACGCCCGGTCGCAATACACAGCCTTCGCCAATATAAGCAGGGCCAGTGATCGAACCAAATGGCGGCAACTTAACTGATGAGTGAATAAAAACCTGCCCTTCTACATGTAGCCCAGGGGGGATCTCACCTCGAAGTGATTCAAACTGGAACGCGTTCAGTGCCTGAGCAATCAGCGGTATCCACTGCCACGGAGCGAGCTCGGCAGAGAAGACCCGCTCAAATGGCAAAGACTCGGGGAAATCAAATAGATCATGGGCTTTAAGCATTCGAAAACTTGAACCATTCACAGGCTTTTGCGCGAACTTAAAAAATGCTTACAATTCAGGTTTGTTTTAAGAAACAAAGGTAGTAGATTATTGGTATCACTCATTTAAAACCAATACCTAGTGCACGACGTTAAAGAAAAACCACGAATGGTCGAACGGGCCATGCTCATCGGCATTACCCTTCCCGGTCGGGACGACGCCACTACACGCAGCCTCCTCGATGAGCTGCGTGAACTCGTCACCACCCTCGGCATCGGCATACAGCACGAAGTACAACTCTCGATCCGTAAACCTCAGGCAAAATTCCTGCTCGGTACAGGCAAGGCCGAAGAGATGATCGAAGAAGCGAAAGCGCATAATTGCGACGTCATCGTGTTAGACAATGAGCTCACTCCCGCACAGCAGCGGAACTGGGAGCAAGCGGCGGATGACAAGATCTTGGTCATCGATCGCCAAGAGGTGATTCTCGATATTTTTGGTAAGCGTGCGCAAACCAAAGAGGCTGTCTTGCAAGTGGAATTGGCGCGTCTCGAATACAATTTGCCACGTTTGAAAAGCGCATGGACACACCTAAGTCGTCAACGTGGTGGTGGCTCGACGCAACGAGATGCCGGCGAGACGCAGCAAGAGCTGGACCAACGCATGGTGCGCACACAAATCACACGCGTGAAGCGTGAGCTCGAAAGCGTGATCCAACAACGCCATGTGCAGCGCAAAAAGCGCATGACCGTACCCGTACCAACCTGCGCAATCGTTGGCTACACCAATGCCGGCAAATCTTCGTTACTCAAC
>JBLHTV010000011.1:0-25787 GCA_047627755.1 Lentimonas sp.
GGATAAACCCGCTCGCTAGTGTAGTGACTGGCTTTATGCCAGAATTGAATACAACAAACTCTACTTAAAACGGCTGCGAATTGTCCACACCAGCTAAGTCGGGACGATTGGTGTCTTTATTGAAGCGCATCGAGAGCAACTTCGATACACCCTTCTCTGGCATCGTGACACCGAATACCGTATCTGCGTTAGATATCGTACGCTTATTGTGTGTGACGATCAAGAACTGAGACTTATCAGTAAAGCCATGCAGCGTCTCACAGAAGCGTCCAATATTAGCATCGTCGAGCGCGGCATCGATCTCATCCAATACACAAAACGGGCTAGGCTTGACCATGTAGATCGCAAACAGCAATGCCACCGCAGCCATCGTACGTTGACCACCTGACAGAAGTGTCACGCTTTTTAAACGAGTTCCAGGAGGGCGCGCAATAATATCAATCCCCGACTCAAGTGGATCATCGGAATCAACTAAAACAAGATCAGACTCACCACCTCCAGAAAGCTTCTCATAGGTGAAGGCAAAATTCTTACGCACTTGATCAAAGGTTTCGCGGAATAACTTTTGCGACGTCTCATTGATTTCATCGATGCTCTTGACCAATGTATTCTTCGCATTCCAAAGATCTTCACTTTGATTTTTCAGAAAATCATGCCGTTCTTTCAAATCCGTATATTCACTGATCGCATCGAGATTCACTGGCCCCATATTCGAAATACGGCTCTTCAACTCAGACACTTCCTCTTCGATTAAGCTCCAATTCGTGCCATCCATCTCCGCAAGTTCTTCTTCGGTCGGATCACGGCGCTCATGCTTCGGCTGTGCGGCGAGCTTGTCGGGGTCATCTAGGTCATCCAGATTTACGCGTTTATCAAACTCAACATTGCCCTCCCACAGTTCAGCCTTCCAGTCAACGCGTTCCAGTTCGATCTGATACTCATCCTGAGCTGTACTCTCGATAAAACCAATCTGCGACCGCTCCTCGGCTAGGCGGATTTCAAGACGAGTCATCTCTTGATCAAAAGTTCGACCTTCGCTGCGACGCCCAGAAAGGCCGCCATCAATTCCAGCAATCATCACATCCATTTCTTTAATCGCCGCTCGGTCTTCGGACAACTTCCCGGCGGCCACCTGTAAGGTCTTATCAAGTTCGAGGCCCTTTTCAGATTCCCGAGCACCGCTGCCCTTGAGTTGGCCAATCTGCTGATTAATTGTATCAATTTCCTGACTACGACGGATGATACGATTCTGCAAACTCGCGGTCTCGCGTTGCACTTCTCCGAGCACGCGATCGACAGATTCGAGGCGTTGCTTCTTCTCTGCCAATTCAAGCCGGACGTCTGCCAAAGCTTCGCGCTTTTGGTCGCGAGTCTCTCGGGAATGTGCAATCGCATCTTCCAAATCAGTGCCGTTCTGACGCTCCTCTAGCAAGCCTTGCTCCGCGGCGACGAGCTCCTGCTTCGAGTCTTCGAGGTCTTGCACAGAATCACTGTGATCGGCATCGAGTCGCTCAAGCTCTTCCTCACTCTTATAATGCGAGCGAGCATTGTGCTCAACTTTCTGCCCTTGGTTGCGCTCTTCCGCGACAAGCCCAGACACTTCACTGGCGAGTTCGCTCAGGCGTTGTCGCTGCTCCTCAACCGACGCTTCAGCGACATGGCGCTGATCTTCTAAAGTCGTGGATTGCTGACGCAAAGTGTTGAGCGCTTTACGCTCAGTGTCGATTTCGCCACGAAGCCTACGGATATCAGATTCGCGCTCAATCACACTAGAAGACTTCTTGCCAGACGCTCGGCCGCCATGAATCAAACCACGGCAATCAATGATTTCACCATTTTGAGTCGCCACCAACAGGAAGTTAAACTCTGGGTGCGCCTTCCAAAATCGAACGAAGCTCTCAAGGCTTTCTGCAAAATAGCAATTGGTCAGCAAACGTGTCACGGCCTCACTGAGGTTGGAATCGCGCGCAAGCACGACTGAGGCGGCTGGCACGATTCCGTCTGGCAGCTTCACGCCAGGCAGCTTACTATAGCCTGCCTCAAGGTTGACCTGCAGGCAGGCACGCCCGAGTTGATCAGCATCGAGCTTATCGATCACGGTGAGCGCTTGTTTCGGATCACCGATAAACAAGGCTTCCGCCGCCTGACCGAGTAGCGCTTGCAGAGTACTGGCGTAGGCAGGTTGCACTTTCAGCACTTTGGAAATAATCGAAACACTGTCTTTCGCCACGAGGTCGCCGAGTTTATCGCCGAGGATCGCCTTCGCGCCTTCACCAAATCCTTCGAACTTGGCCTGCAAGTCCTCAAGCACATTGAGCTGTGCGGTCTTACGTGCAATGCCTCGATCCTGTTCCTGGATCTGTTCCTGCATCGTGCGGAACTGCTGCAGGATCGCCGTTGAGTCGATGCGGGCTTTCTCTAGTGCAACCTCGCTAAGCTGTTGCGCTTCGCGACGCTTTGCCAACATCCGTTGAATGTCGGCATGCCCCTTTTCCAGAATCACGACTTCTTCTTTCAACGTTAAAAGTATCTCCGTCAACGCGGCATGTTTGACCTGATAAGTCTTTAAATCGACTTCGAGCGTGGTGCAACGCGAACGTGCCCGATTGATTCGATTCTCGGCCTGCAGCACAGCTTGCCGGCGTTGTTGCAGTTGCGCCTCCATCTCACCGAGTTGCTCTTGGGAATTAACCAATTCTGAGTTGCGATCTCGAAAGATACGATCGGAGTCATCCACCACATCGCTCTGTAACTGTTTATTCTCGGACTCACTTTGCGCACGCGCCGCTAATTCGTTTTGCTGCGCTTCGAGGCCTTGGACCTCTTTTTGATATTCCGCAATACGCGCCTCCAAGTCCTTGATACGAATAGCGGAGAACTCAGCCTGATTCTCGGAATTTTCTTTCTCGGAGCGCAGATTAAATACGCGCTGCTGCAGCTCCTGCATGTTGTCGTACAGCTCGGTACGGCCAGTTTTTTGGGTCGCCAGTGCTGCCTCATCGGCGGCCATCGATTCGGTGTGCGTCTCTAGCTTTTTACGCAGCTCATTCGCGCGCACTGCGACCGCATCTATCGAGCCCTTTAAGCCGGTGAAGCGATACGAACTAAAAGCCAAATCCAAGTGAGTCAGGCGGTGCTTAATACGCTGATAGCGCAACGCTTTACTAGCTTGACGCTTCAATGAGCCGATTTGACGGCTGACCTCCTCGATCACATCGGTGACACGGGCGAGATTGGCATCGACCAGCGAGAGCTTACTAAGCGCCTCTTTGCGCTGCGCTTTATAGAGTGTAATGCCCGCAGCCTCTTCAAAAATAGTGCGACGCTCGCCGGGATTAGTTGATAAGATCTGATCGATCTGGCCCTGCAGCATGAATGAGTAAGACACACGGCCTACCCCAGTATTCGCGAACAAGCGTTGGATATCCTTGAGGCGCGAGGCCTTGCCATTGATATAATAATCACTGCCGCCATCACGCGTGACGCGACGAGCGATCTCGACCTCATTAAAAGCAGTGCCGAGTTCGGCTTCGCAATCGGTAAACGTCAGCGAAACCTCGCAGGTTGGCAGGCCTTTGCGCTTATCGGTGCCCTCAAAGATGACGTCCTGCATGGACGCACCACGTAGCGCTTTCGCACTCTGCTCGCCCAGCACCCAACGAATCGCATCAACGATATTACTCTTACCACAACCATTCGGCCCCACGACGGCAGTTACCCCACGGCGCAGGTCGAGACGCGTGCGATCGGCAAAACTCTTAAAGCCACTAATGACGATCTCTTTGAGATACATAAATACTAAATATGGACAGCTCGGGTGGGGTAGAAAAGTCCTAGAAGAATCGCCCAGCGCGGCGCTCGCAACCCTAAAAGATAACAGAGAAACAGTTGCTAGTGGAATAGGATCTAGTCATATTCACTCGAACCATCATTGATCCCTATTTTTATGCTTGAATCTATACAATGCTCCCGCGACGAATGGCCGATCAAGGCCTATAAAGACCTCGATTTCTTAAATAGTGATGACGCCCGCAATATTCGGGTGCTCTGCGAAATGACGGAGCCTGGACTACGCTTCGCAGAGGAAAAAATCAAAGATACCATCGTGCTATTTGGCTCGGCCCGGATCATGCCCATCGATGTCGCACAGGCTAAACTAGAGGACGTACAGGCCGCCATCGTTGACCCCGACCATCTCAACGCCGCCGAGAAGCGTGCGCTGCACCTCGCGCAAAGCGCAGTGAAAGCAGCGCCTTACTACAAGATGGCAGTCGAACTCGCCGAAGAACTCACTAAATGGTCAATGAGCCTACCAGAGAAAGATCAACGACGTTTCATCATCTGCTCTGGCGGCGGCCCGGGCATCATGGAAGCCGCGAATCGCGGCGCTCATAATGTCGGCGGCAAATCGATCGGTCTGGGCATTAGCCTTCCCTTTGAGCAAGGCGTGAACAAATACATCCCCGAGAATTTACAGTTCGAATTCCACTACTTCTTCGTGCGTAAGTACTGGTTTGTATTGCTGGCCAAAGCGCTGGTCGCCTTCCCCGGTGGATTTGGCACCATGGATGAACTGTTCGAAATACTCACACTGGTGCAGACCGGCAAAGTCGCCACAGCACCTCCGATCGTGCTGTTTGGCAGTGATTTTTGGAACAGCGTGATCAACTTCGAAGCGTTGGTCGAGTGGGGCACGATCTCACCGGAAGACTTGGATCTATTTAAGGTGGTCGATACCGTCGAAGAAGCCCGCGACACCATTATCGAGCAACTGACGGCGCGATTCTTATCGTAGCTGCTGCTTTAGCGATAGACGCGCTCACTATGCAGTGAGAGCAGCTTCACGCTGACACAAAGTAAGCCATTGAGCGCGAGCCAATAGACCGGACTTTGAAAGATAAAGTCCACAAAGGCATGCCCAAATGCCGTGCTGAGGCCGACCATTAGCATCAGCGCGCATAAGGTATTGCCCGATGCTCGAAACAGTAGATGCCAGACCCAATAGCCAAAGATCATCAGTAATATCCCGCAGCCCACGATCCCATATTCACACAGAAACTGTACAATATCATTATGCGCGTAGTGATAGACCTTTCGTCCAATCCAGCCACGTCTAGGGTGGTAACGTTGATAGTAAATCTCCGGATAGCTCTTCTGATACATCGGGAAGATATAGCGCCATGAGCCTGCGCCCCACCCGAGCCACAACTCCTCTTGCGCCATCTGCCAAGTCACCTTGGTCGTGATCACTCGCGAGTCTTGATCAGCCGCCTGAATCGTCTCTTCTATATCACCGAAGCGCGTCTCAACATCCTGAATGTCGACATATTGAAACATCATATAGCCACCAACGCCCAGCAAGGAGCCAATCAGCAACGTCAGCAGAATCGAATTACGCGCCGAGGTTGAAAACAGCCAACGCGCAGCGGCCGCGAGAAAGAAGCAGGCCATCATCACGCCGCCAAAGAGAATCCCGCCCCGCGAAAGCGCCAAACCAATCGACGTATACAGAACCGCCACAAATACAAAGAGCAGTAAGTGCGGCCCGCCACTCTGCCCGCGACGCTCTGCTTGATTAAAATGGTAGAAATAGAGCACGGCACAGGCGCAGAGGATCAAGTTCAGGTAGGCAACGCCCTCATTTCGATAAAAGAACGTACCCCAGAAATTAGCGTTCGATGACTTCACCGTCCACAGCACCGCATCTGCGCCGGAGAACTTTTGCAATATCGCTACGATCGCCATCCCCACACCACTGATCACCAAGGTCCACAGCAAGAGCACCGCACTACTGCGCCGACGCACTCCCACCCACAATCCCCAAACTACAGTAAACGCCGCCGCGAAACTCGACAGCACCCGAAACGCATTCATCGGCACATAGCTGGTATCGACTCCAGCAGGCAGCCAACTCACCGCCACCACTTCCTCAACCCACCAGCCACTGTCATCGCGCAGCTGCTCCCACGCAGGGTTCAAGCCTTGGATGGCAATATAGGCCAGAAAAGCCACACCCAGCCAAAAGACCGGAAACTTCAGCAGGCGTTTCACATTCTGTGCATTACCATGCTCACCGTCCGCCCCATTCCACCTCTGCGGCATTGGCACGACTGAGAGTAGCCAGGTCAACAAGCCGCCCGCCAACAAAGTATGTAACGACCAGAGCTGCACACCTGCCAGCCCCCAAGCCGTAAAGGCCAACGTCAGTCCGCCAACTACAACAACCGCCCACTCACGAGGCGCAACAGATGGAGATCCCATAGCAGTGCCTTACGAAAAGCTCGGTTGGTAGGCATCGTGCAGACGCAGCAGACCCAACAGCTTGCCGCCCTCTGCCACTACCGGTAACACTGAAATTTGTGAACTGCGATCTTCCATCATGCGCACCGCATCGCCCAGGGCCACATTCGGCTGCGTCGAGATCGGCGATTTCGTCATGCAATCCCCCACTTTGAAATTCAGAATGTCACCTTCCTGCGAAAGAATGCGCCGAATATCGCCATCTGTAATAATTCCAGCCAAGCCATTCGCCGCATCCACGATGCAAGCCGCACCGAATGGAAACTTCGTCATCCGAATCACCACTTCGCGCAGTGTTTCTTCAGCTTGCGCGCAGGCTACTTGATCGGCGGCGTGCATCACATCAGCCACTGTCATCAGCAGATTCCGGCCAAGCTGTCCACCTGGATGGAAGGTGGCGAATTCCTCCTTGGTGAAATCACGCGCTTTAACCAATGCGGCAGCCAGGGCATCGCCGATCGCCAAACTCACCGTCGAGCTTGACGTCGGCATTAAATTCAGCGGATCAGCCTCACGCTCGACACTACCATCCAGCACCACATCGGCTGCTGCCGCGATCGGAGAGTCCATGTTGCCGACAATCGCAATCACAGGAGACTTAAGTTTTTTAAACATCGGCATCAAGCGCAGCACCTCCGCCGTGCTGCCGCTTTTGGACAACACGATCGTCGGATCACCGGGCTGATACACGCCCAGATCTCCATGAATGGCTTCAGCCGCATGCAAGAATACTGAAGGGATCCCGCAACTCGAAAAAGTCGCCGCCAGCTTCGTGCCGATGTGCCCAGACTTACCGATGCCACAAATTACCAACTTACTGCCGGAATCTAAGATCAAATCCAATGCACGCTCAAAGGAAGCATCCAAACGCTCTGCCGCGAGTTGAATTGCCGCCGCCTCCGCCTGCATTGATTGACGCCCTACCTCGAGTCGACTTAGACCTGAATTACTCATATCACAGAGCTAACCAGTTCCCAACAGAAGGTAAAGCACTTTGCCAAGCACATCTTGCTCGATTCAGCAGCGAGTCGAAAGTCTGTGGCGGATGCTCAAGGCATGTAGGTTCTCTTCATCAATCCTTTGCGGTACCATTGCTGTTACTCAAGATTGGTAAAAGAGAATCGATTCATAACCTGCAGTGCATCAGCAACTAACTTCTAATTCAGCCAATTCACCGCTCTTTTGAGATTCATGCCCCAGCCCTCGCGTACCACGCCAAAGCCAGCAAGCCTAGGGATAGTGCACTGCAAGCAACTGACCAACGCTGCAAAACCGAGAACCAGCGCTGCACGCAGGCCCCCAGCGCACCGAAGACCACGCCACAGGCGAACCCACTGATATGCGCGGCGACATCTACATTGCCATCCCCCACGCCGAACAAGCCCAACAAAGTCAGTCCACCGAACAAAGGAACCAACCAACGCGGCAACGACAGCCGATGATCCGGGTCCAAAACGGCCGCCCAAATGCCGACACCCGTCAACAAACCCAACGCGCCAAACACTGCTGTCGACGCCCCGATCGAGTAATGCACCTCTGGATAATAAACCGCCGCATTGAGCACATTTCCGGCGATGCCACTGAGCAACACTAGCAACCAACCAGCGGCTGCACCAAAAAAGCGACAGACAAAAAACGCAAAACCCATGCCCGAAATCAAATTGGAGACCAAGTGCACCACATCTGCGTGCAAGGTCAGCGCTGTCACCGCTCGCGACCACTGCGAACCTTGGACCATGGCCACCGAATCCACCCGTCCCACCGAGACAATGTCGGCACGCCCTTGCCACACAAAGCAGGCGATCAATACCGCAGCATACAGGGCGAACGACCGCCAGCCGAAATCAAACTCCTGATACTCAAAGCGAGCACCACGCACGCGCCCGGCCTCCAAGGCCGCCAATGCAGCTAACTCCGCACTAATCGCTGCGTACCGATTTTTCACCACACAAATCACATAGCGCTCATCATGCAGAATCATCCAATACGCATTTCCCATCGCCAAAATCGCCAGCCCAGCATCTCCTGCTTTAACATAATCATCAAACACAGCCACTGCGACGAGACCCTCATCGGGCTCAAAGTCGACTAGACCACTCGGCACCTCCCTACTTCCTATCCCTTTCAAGCTCGCCATAGAGCCATCATGCGCTAGTCTTCAACACGCAATCAATCAATTAACTCAACACGTATATGATGAAAAAAATATTCCTATTCCTTGCAATTCTCGTAGTTGCCGCTGTGGTCGCGATTTATTTCCTTGGCTCAAGCGTCTTAAATAAAGGCATTAAGACTGGAGTCGAAAAATTCGGCCCAGAAGTCACTCAAACTTCCGTGCGTCTCGATGAGGTGAATCTCTCTATTCTTTCCGGCAATGGCACACTCACTGGCCTCTACGTTGGTAACCCTGATGGCTATAAAAGCGAAAATATCTTCACCCTCGGCCAAATCGTGGTCGATATTGATACTAGTTCCGCCTTTAGCGATAAGATCGTCATCAACAAGATCATCATCAAGAAGCCTGAAATCAGCTATGAAAAGACGCTGATGAGCTCAAACATCAAAGAGTTGATGAAAAATATCGAGGCTTTCACTGGCAGTGCAGACGAGACCGCGGCCGAATCAGAACAAGCCGTTGCTGCTGAAGACGGCTCCGCAAAGCAAGTAGTCATCAAGCAACTCATCATCGAAGACGGCACCGTTTACGTAGGCCTGATGGGCGCGGGCATGACCGTGCCACTCCCACGCATCGAGATGAATGACATCGGCGAAGACGGCAACAAGAAGAGCATGCCAGAAATCATCGACCTCATCCTTACCGAAGTGCTCCAATCAATCGGCCCCGCCATTGCAGATTCAGGTGACTTTGTCGGCGAGGGGGGCAAGGACGCTCTCGAACAAGGCGAGGCTGCCCTCGAAAAGGCTACCAACAGCTTCAAAGGCTTGTTCGGCAAATAAGCCCCGCACGACACGCAAAGCTTTGACCACAAAAGCGCGGCTCTGCGGAGACCGCGCTTTTTTGGTAGATCCCCGATTAGTATGAAACGGTCTTCCGCTTCAATCGAGACTTCCCACTAATCGATGATGAACCAAAAAAAGCCCGTCCAAACGGACGGGCTTTTTGAAAGTGTATGATAATGAAAAGGACTATGCGTCCGTCTCTTTTTTAGCTGGTGCTTCTTCTGCTTCAGGTGCTGCTGCTTCAGTTGCTTCGGCTTCAGTTGCTTCGGCTTCAGTTGCTTCGGCTTCAGGCGCTGCTGCTTCAGTTGCTTCGGCTTCAGGCGCTGCTGCTTCAGTTGCTTCGCCTTCAGTTGCTTCGGCTTCGACTTTAGTTGCTTTCTTAGCAGCCTTCTTTGCTGGCTTCTTAGAGTAGCCCTCGTCGTTGCCATCGATCAGTTCGATCAATGCCATTTCAGCAGCATCGCCGACACGTTGACCGACCTTGTAGATACGCGTGTAACCACCACTGCGTTCAGTGAACTCGCTGGCACGCTCATCAAAGAGCTTAGCAACAGCTTTTTTGTCGCGAACACGAGAGATCGCTAAGCGACGGTAGTGCAACTTACGTGCAGTGTCGTTTGCAGCTTCTGCCTTCTTCGCGAAGGTGATGATCTTCTCGATGAATGGACGAAGCGCCTTGGCTTTGGTCAATGTTGTTTGAATACGACCATGTGTAATGAGTGCAACTGAGAGGTTGCCCATCATGGCGGATAGGTGAGGTCCGGAAACCCCTAGTGAATGTCTTCTTTTGCTGTGACGCATGTTCTAAATTACTTGTGCCTAAAAGGCGGGATTAAAGCTCAGTGCCTTTTTCAAGGAGGCGCTCGTCGATTTTCATACCCAGAGAGAGGCCAAGCTGCTCGAGCTTGTCTTTGATCTCGTTGAGGGACTTCTTACCAAAGTTACGATATTTAAGCATTTCTTGCTCAGACTTCATCGCAAGCTCACCAACTGTGGTGATGTTTGCGTTGTTCAAGCAGTTAGCCGCACGGACAGAAAGTTCGATTTCGTTAACGCTCATGTTGAGCAGCTTACGCAGGCGATTCTGTTCTTCGCTGATTTCCTTGCTTTCGCTTTCGAACTCGATGTCTTCCTTCGATACTTCATCGAAGACGTCCATGTGGTGCTTAACGATTGCAGCGCTCTGCTTGAGGGCATCATCCGGAGTGATACGTCCGTCTGTTGTGATCTCAAGGATAAGCTTGTCGTAGTCCATCTCTTGTCCAACACGTGTGTTTTCGACAGAATATTTTACGAGTTTGACAGGACTGAAGAGTGAATCGATAGCGATAACGCCGATCGGTTGATCATCCTTCTTATTGTCATCACCTGCGCAATAACCACGGCCTACACGGACTTCGAGTTCAGCGAGGAAACGCTGTTCTTTGTCGAGTGTGCAGATCACTTGGTCTGGATTGACGACCTTGATGTTGGCGTCGAGTTGAATGTCAGCGGCAGTAACGGGGCCCTCACGGTTAACGTCGATTATGAGGCTCGCGGTTTCACGACCTTCAGAAACGAGGAGAACCTGCTTCAAGTTAAGAACGATGTCGGTAACGTCTTCGACGATACCATCAATGCTCTGAAACTCATGCTGCACACCATCGATTTTGATCGATGAGATGGCTGCACCTTCGATGGAGCTGAGAAGAACGCGACGGAGAGAATTCCCAATCGTGTGCCCGTAACCCGTTTCAAACGGCTCGGCCTGGAAAGTGGCAAAAGTGTCGGAAGCAGTTTCTTCGACTTTTACTAGCCGGTTTGGAAGTTCGAATTTTCCTAAGCGCTTTGGCATAATATGCTTTGTTTTAACTGATTACAATGAATTGCTAATGTCTGACCAGAGAGGTCATTGAAGGAGAACTGATTATCGGCTATAGAATTCAACGATGAGCTGAACGTTAATGCTGTTTTCAGTTTCTTCTGTAGACGGAAGGCGGTTGATCACCGCCTTAAGTGCGTCCGCGTTGAGTGTAAGCCACTCAGGAACGGTGCGACCTTGGCTTTCTTCCATACTGCGTGTTGCAAGCTGACGAGATGAGGTGCGCTCACGCACTTCGATTTCGTCGCCTTCCTTGACGATGAAGGAAGCAATATCTGTCTTGTGGCCGTTCACACAAATGTGGCCGTGACCAACAAGCTGACGTGCTCCAGCGCGAGATTTAGCGAAGCCAAGACGGTAGATTACGCTGTCGAGACGTGTTTCCAAGATCTGGAGGAACACTTCACCGGTAACACCACGAACGCTTTTAGCCTTTTCGAAAGTTAGACGGAATTGTTTTTCCGTAATGCCATACATGAAACGAAGCTTTTGCTTTTCGTTTAGGCCGATCGCGTATTCGCTGTATTTACGGCGAAGGCGAGGTCCATGTTGACCCGGAGGGTGTGGCTTACGCTCGAATGCCTTAGTAGGCGCGAAGATAGCCTGACCGAAGCGGCGATTAATGCGAGTTGTTGGTCCAGTGTAACGGGACATAGTTTTATTCCTTAATAGGTTATCTGCAGACTAATTATATATATCTAGGTGGCAGTAGCACCTTAGACACGACGACGTTTAGGAGCACGGCAACCGTTATGAGGGACCGGAGTCACATCAATAATCTCGGTAACAACCATGCCTAAAGATTGAAGCGCACGAACAGCTGAGTCACGTCCCATACCTGGGCCGTTAAGCTTGACGACGACTTCCTTCATACCGTGCGACATAGCGACACGACCAGCATCTTGCGTGACAACTTGTGCCGCGTATGCAGTTGATTTACGAGAACCACGGAAGCTGCATTTGCCGGCACTAGACCAAGAAATGACATTACCGCGAGGATCGCTGAAAGTAACTTTAGTGTTATTAAAAGTAGCGAGGACATTAACGATACCGACGGTAATGTTTTTGCTGCCCTTGGCACGACGGATTTTAACGCCATCGAGATCACTTTTGAGAAGATCTTCAGCAGTTTCTTGTTTTTTCACAGGTGCTTCGGCCTCAGCCTCGACAGCTGCGTCAACAACTACTTTTTTTTCTTCTACGGATTTTGTTTCTTCTTCGCTCATAGGAAAGATGGTCTTAGGTTACTTACGGACTGGCTTGACCGCACCCTTACGTGTGCGGGCATTTGTTTTGGTGCGTTGGCCACGAACCGGAAGTCCGCGCATGTGGCGAACGCCACGATAGCTGCGGATGGCCGAAAGGCGCTTCAAGTTGGCAGTGCGCTCACGACGGAGATCACCTTCAACGATGTATTGTTTTTCCGCAACCAAAGATGCGAGCTGATTGAGCTCCTCTTCGCTTAGATCACCGGCACGGCGATCAGCATCGAAACCAGACACTTCGACAATTGCCTTAGCGCGTGTTGGCCCAATGCCATAGATGTAACGAAGCGAGTACTCTAGCTTCTTGTTTGCGGGGATATCGACTCCAAGTATACGTGGCATGATAAAAGATGTTATATAACCCGCGTGATTGCGGGAAAACGGTGATAAGTAGCAGTTAAGTTTAGTTTGAAAAGTTAATTCTTCGGAATTGTTAAGATTTCCGGATCTGCCCCAGTGACGAGGACAGTGTGTTCGAAGTGGGCTGATGGCTTGCGATCGCGTGTTACAGCGGTCCAACCATCATCAAGCATCTCGATTGCAGCGCCCCCAAGATTGATCATCGGCTCGATTGCGAGCGCCATACCAGGCTTGAGTAATGCACCGCTTCCGCGACGACCATAGTTCGGAATCTGCGGTGCTTCATGCATCGTAGCGCCTACCCCATGTCCTACAAACTCGCGAACGATACCGTAGTTGTGACGCATAATAAAGCGCTGCACAGCATTGGAAATATCACCCACCCGATTGCCAGCCCGTGCAAAAGTAATTGCATAGTCTAGTGCTTCGCGTGTGGCGTTAATGAGTGCTTGGTTCTCATCCACAATTGGTGAAATCAAAACCGTGCGTGCATTATCGCCAATAAATCCGCGGTAACGAACCACTACATCGATGGAAACAACGTCGCCACCTTGAATGGCGCGGCGCATGCTACCAATACCATGCACGATTTCTTCATTAACAGAAATGCAGGTATAAGCAGGGAAGACGTGTTCGCCGTTACGGTAATGGTAACAAGCGCTTTCAGCCCCCAATGCCTCGATGGCCTTGCGGCCAAGTTGATCGAGATCGTAGGTAGTCATCCCCTCACCGACTGCATCGACCAACTGCTTTAAAACAGTTGCTGCGATTTGGCAGGCTTCGCGAATCGATTGTATTTCTTCGTCGGAACGAATCGTTTTCATCGGTTTGCAGTACGGGGATTATTCAAAGAACAGGAAATGGAACGGAGAGGCATCTGGAACGGATGCATCTTCGGAGGTCAGTCGATCGACTGGAACTTAACTTAAGTTAAGAAAAAAGGATACAATCCCGAGGACAAAGAGTGCCACCGCGATAAACAAGAGCGGACGCCAAGCGGTCCAGAAATCCTGTAAGCCAGCGGAATCAACGAGTTGCTTATTACGTGCAGCAGAACGACCGCGAATCTTGCCCTTCTTGAGGAATCCATCGTAATGGCGTTGCAACAAGTAGGTTTCAATTTGGCGCATGGTATCAAGCAAGACACCGACCGTAATTAGCATTCCAGTGCCACCAAAGAACACGGCAACTGAGAACGGCACATTATATGTGAAGAGAAGGATATCAGGAAACAGAGCGATCACAGTCAGGGACAACGCACCGAATAGTGTGAGGCGAGTCATGATATAATCTAAGAACTTAGCAGTTGGCTCACCTGGGCGAACACCAGGAATGTAACCACCGTTCTTCTTCAAATCGTCAGCGATCTGAACTGGCTTGAACATCATCGATACCCAGAAGTAACTGAATACGAAAATCAACAAGCCGAATACTAGGTAGTAAGCCACCTCACCACGTCCGAGCGAATCAGCGACGTCGTTGAAGAAGCGCATCCCAGTGGCAGTGCCCAAGTAGCTAAGAATCTGAGTTGGAAACATCAGAATCGCAGAGGCAAAGATGACGGGCATAACACCTGCATAGTTGACCTTGAGCGGCAAGAACGAGCTCTGCCCGCCGTAGACCTTACGGCCAACAACACGCTTTGCATACTGAACCGGAATTTTACGCTGTGCTTGAGTAATAGCCACGAGACCAGCTGTGACCGCAAACAGTAGAAACAACATCAACACGCCTTCTGGTACACCAAGTGCCGCACTTTCAGAACCGACCGGCGCTACGAACATCTGGTAAGCAGATGCGACCGCAGCGGGAAGGCCAGAGATAATACTGATCGTGATCAACAACGAGATACCGTTGCCGATGCCCTTTTCAGTAATCTGCTCACCTAGCCAAACCATGATCATGGAACCAGCAGTTAAGAAGATCGTGCCAGTGATCAGGAACTGAACCTTACCGGCAATGACGATATCACCATATTCCGCAGGACTAAAGCCTTGGCCAATGATACTGCCCGGGTTGGTGCTGAGCGCAATCAACAGGAGCAGACCTTGAATCACACAGATCCCTAGAGTCAAGTAACGCGTGTATTGGTTGATCTTCTGACGTCCCACATCCCCTTCTTGCTGCAAACGCGCAATAACGGGGAAAACAGCGCCGACCAATTGCATAATGATCGAAGCACTGATGTAAGGCATGATACCGAGCGCGAAGACAGCACCATTTAGGAGCGCTCCACCAGTAAACATGTTGTACAGACCAACAAGACCACCACTCGCGGACGCCTGATCCGCCATAAACTCGCGAATTGGGCCAACGTTCATCCCAGGTAGCGGGATATTAGCCCCGACACGTGCAATAAAGAGAAGCGCCAGCGTGAAGAAGATCTTCTGGCGCAGCTCTGGAATCTTCAGAGAATTTGTAAAAGCAGAAAGCATGAGTGGTTACTCTAAACGAAGCGATTAAAGGAATCGGCGACTAAGCCTCTTCCTTCGTTTCAGCTGCAGGAAGTGCTGCCTCAACGATTTTGCCACCAGCAGCCTCGATCGCACTCTTTGCAGAAGCGGACACCTTTGAGACTGTTACCGTATATTCTTTCAACACTTCCCCGTCTCCAAGCAGCTTAACGCCTTGCTTGTTGTCACGGATAAGACCGGCTGCGATCAGAGTTTCGCGAGAGACAAGGTCCCCTTCGAGCTTTGCGAGCTGGCCAAGGTTGACTAGCTGGTAGCTTACCTTGAAGTTGAAGTTATTGAATCCACGACATGGAAGTTTACGATAGAGTGGCATTTGACCACCTTCGAAACCGATACGGATACCACCACCGGAGCGGGACTTTTGGCCATTATGCCCCCGACCTGCTGTTTTACCGTGTCCACTACCTTCACCACGCCCAAGACGCTTAGTAGGATGGGTTGACCCTTTGATTGTTGGAATGTTTTCGAGATTCATTATAAGTATCCTTATGCTTCAGCTTTATCACCAAAGCGGATGTTTTTAATTTCCTCGTTCGAACGAAGCTGCACAAGTGCTGCCATTGTCGCCTTGACCATTGCAAGGTGATTGTTCGAGCCGAGAGACTTGGAAAGAATGTTCTTGATGCCGACAGACTCAAGAACCGCGCGGCAACCGCCACCTGCGATTACGCCTGTTCCGTCCGATGCCGGGCGAAGAAGAACTTTACCGCCGTCAGCTTCACCCAACACATGGTGTGGGATAGTGTCGCCGCGGAGATTGATAGTAATAAGGTTCTTTTTGGCTTGTTCTGTGCCTTTACGAATCGCTTCAGGAACTTCCTTAGCTTTGCCGTAACCGACTCCAACTTCACCTTTTTGATTACCTGTGACAACGAGTGCTGAGAAGCTGAAACGGCGACCGCCCTTTACAACTTTAGCACAACGGTTGATGTGAACCACCTTTTCAACGTATTCTGGTGCTTCTTCTGGCTCTTTCTTGTGAGAGAATGATCTATTTTGTCTGCTCATATGGTAACCCTAGAATTGTAGACCACCTTCGCGGGCAGCTTCTGCAAATGATTTAACGCAACCGTGGTAGCGACGACCGGAGCGGTCAAAAACGACAGACTCGATGCCTGCTGCTTTTGCCTTCTCGGCAACTGTCTTACCGAGTGCAAGTGCACTCTCAGCGTTTGCCTTAAGAGTGGAATCTTTAGTCAGCGATGTAACGTAGACCATAGTGTGGCCCTTTACATCATCGATGCATTGCGCATAGATGTGCTTGTTAGAGAATGTGACAGCAAGACGTGGACGTTCGGCAGTGCCGTTGACCTTCTTGCGAATGCGCCATTTGCGCTTTTGTAAAAGAGATTTTTTCTTATCGAGTTTCATGTTATGTATGCCTCAATTAAGCGGATTTCTTACCCTCCTTGCGACGGACGTATTTGCCGACGATGTGGACGCCCTTGCCCTTATATGGCTCGGCTGGGTAGTAATTAAAGATAGTCGCTGTGATTTCGCCAACCATGTGCTTATCAGCACCTTCGATTGTTAGCTTTGTATTCTCAGCGATTTTAACGGTGATACCTTCTGGGATAGTCAGGAGGCATGGGTGGGAGTAACCAAGTGCAAGGTCAAGAACGTTGCCAGTCAGGACAGCACGGAAGCCGACCCCCTTGAGAACGATCTCTTTTTTGTAGCCTTCAACAACGCCAATCACCATATTATTGATGATGGAACGGACAGTGCCGAACATTGCTTTAGCATGACGACTGCTATCAGCAGGAGTCACATTGATTACGCCGTCAGACAACTCGATGTTCGTAGAACGATCGAAAGTCTTTTCGAGTTTCCCCTTAGGGCCTTCGACGCGGACCGTGTGACCGTCAATAGTCACAGATGCCTTATCAAGGACGGGGATAGGAAGTTTACCAATTCTGCTCATTATAGTAGTCTCAGTATTACCAAACTTTGCAGAGCACTTCACCGCCAACACCCAACTCACGGGCATCACGGGCGCGCACTACGCCTTTGGAAGTTGTAAGGATTGCAACACCCAGTCCACCGAGAACACGTGGGATCTCAGTTGCACCGTAATAGAGGCGACGACCTGGCTTACTGTGACGCTCGATGCCAGTGATGGCTGGAGTCTTCCCAACGAACTTCAGAGTCAGTTCGATGGTCTTAAAACCACGTGCATCTTTGCCTTCCGTAAAGTTACGGATGTAGCCTTCTTGCTTAAGGATCGCTGCAATAGCGGCGCGCATTTTGGAGTGCTGCGTGATGCAGACATCCTTGCGACCGGTACTACCGTTGCGGATGATGGTGAGGAAATCACCGATTGTATCGTGAACTGCCATAGTCTAACTAATGGGTTTTCAGTGGGTGTAGAGTGCCTTGGTGGATTACCAAGACGATTTTGTCACACCAGGAATCTTGCCTTGTGTGGCAAGTTCACGGAATGTGAGACGAGAGAGACCGAACTTACCGATGAAAGCACGTGGACGACCGGTGACGGAGCAACGGTTACGAGCACGGATCGGTGAGCTGTTCTTAGGAAGCTTAGTGAGCTTTGCTTGCGCCTTGTAAAACTCCTCATCTGGAGTTTCAGGGTTGGCAAGGATTGCTTTAAGATTTGCACGCTTAGCTGCGAACTTCTCGATGAGACGGACGCGCTTGAGGTTACGTTGGATTGCTGATTTTTTAGCCATGAGAAATTTTTCCTGTTATGCTTTAGCGGATGCAGCAGCTGCTTCTTCTTCGGCAACTTCAGCGCTTGTTTTACGGAACGGCATGCCGAAGAGAGCGAGTAGCTCGCGACCTTCTGCGTCATTTTTTGCGCTCGTGTTGATGCAAATATCCATACCAATAGTCGCTGTAGTGCCATCAGAACTAATTTCAGGGAAAATCGAGTGATCGGAAACACCTAGGGTGTAGTTGCCTTGACCATCGAGCTTCGCAGGAACGCCACGAAAGTCACGAATCGCTGGAAGCGAGATTTGAATAAGACGATTAAGGAACTCATACATGGCACGGCCACGGAGTGTTACTTTAACGCCAATCGGCTGACCTTCACGAAGCTTGAAGTTCGAGATACTAAGCTTTGCTTTAGTGGTAACAGGACGTTGAGCAGCGATCTTACCGATCTCCTGGTTTACGTAAAGGATGTGGTTCTTGTCATCAGTCGCGCTAAAGCCCGAATTGATGACGATCTTTTTGATCGAAGGAACCTGGTGCTTATTAGCGTAACCGAACTTTTTTATAAGCTCAGGGACGACTTTTTCGGCGTATTGTGTTTTAAGTGCTGGTATTTGCATCGGAGTTAAGACGGATTTCTATCCCGGCTAGGTTTTGAATGGATTGACGATGTGATTTTAGAAAAGTGCGTGAAAATGAGTAATTTACTCAGCCTGGCAAGCTTCCATTTACTTAGTCTTCGCGTCGAATTTCTCAGCCAACACTACATTCGAGTAGTGAATCGGAGTTTCGCGCTCTACAGAACCGCCTTCGGGGTTCTCTTGAGACTTTGGAAGGAATTTAGTGATCAGGCTGACGCCCTCGATCACGACGGACTGGCCAGCCTTAACAGACAACACCTTACCGCGTTTGCCCTTGTGTGAGCCAGAGATGACGACAACTTCTTGTTCGCGTTTAATTGTTTTAGCCATGATTAAAGGACCTCCGGTGCTAGAGAGATGATTTTCATGTATTTGGCACGGAGCTCACGAGCGACCGGTCCGAAAATACGTGTGCCTTTGGGATTACCATCGGGCGTTAGAATAACAACTGCATTGTTATCGAAGCGAAGGTAGCTACCATCGCCGCGGCGAATTGGGGCTCTTGTGCGCACTACTACAGCACGAACAACTTCACCCTTTTTAACGGACGAGTCTGTGGATGCGACCTTGATGTTGCAGACGATTACGTCTCCAACGTCAGCAGTGCGCTTGTTTTGACCTAGACGACGGATCATTTCCGCTTCCTTGGCACCTGTGTTATCCGCGATAAAAACGCGGCTGTTCATCTGAATCATATCTAAATCTCCGTTATACGGTTAAAAGGAATATACTTAGAGCTTATGCTTGATCGCCTACCTTCGGTGCTCTTTCGAGAACCTTAGTTACGCGCCAGCGTTTGAGCTTACTAAGCGGACGAGTTTCCATGATCTCAACCTTGTCGCCAAGGAAGCAGTCATTTGTTTCGTCGTGTACGTGAACCACTGTCTTACGCTTAATTTCCTTACGGTAAAGCGGGTGTGGGATCTTGTAGAGGTAAGTGACTTTGATTGTCTTGTCACCGGAACGGCTAGTAACGGTGCCAATCAGGGACTTACGGGAATTGCGTGTTGCTTCCATAGTATTAGTCGTCTGTTAAGATTAAGCAGAGGCCGCAGCCAACTTCTTCTCTTTAAGAATGGTTTCGAGGCGTGCGATTTCGCGACGCAATTGAGTGTATTCGTGCGGGCGCTCGACCTGGCCAGTCTGCTTGCGCAGGCGGAGGTGGACGTGTGCGTCGTGCGTGTCGCGTAGCTTCTTTTCGATTTCTACTTCGGACATTTCGCGGATATCTTTTGTGGTGCTCATATTAAATGATTCCTTGTGTAATATTGTTACGCGTAGTCTTCGCGAGTCACGAAGCGGCAGTGGAACGGAAGCTTGGTGTCAGCCAGGCGAAGTGCTTCTTGAGCAGCAGTCTGCGTGCAGCCTGCGATTTCGAAAAGCATTGTACCGGGGCGGATCACTGCGACCCACTTTTCAACAGAGCCCTTGCCTTTACCCATACGAGTTTCAGCTGGCTTTTTTGTTACCGGTTTGTGTGGGAAAACGCGGATCCACACTTTACCCTTACGCTTGAGGCTACGTGTCATAGCGACACGAGCAGCTTCAATTTGTTGGGAAGTCATGCGACCACGAGTGAGTGATTGGATACCGAATTCGCCGAAAGCGAGCGCGTTACACGACTGGGCTGTTCCGTAGATGCGGCCAGTGTGAACTTTGCGGTATTTTGTGCGTGATGGAAGATATGCCATGGTTCGCTCAGTTTAAATGATTAAATATGTCGTTAATGACGTGAAAATTAAGCTTCGCCTTCCTCAGGAAGACAGATCCAGCATTTTACGCCGATGAGACCATAGACCGTACTTGCTTCGCTGAAGCCATAGTTGATATTGGCGCGAAGTGTCTGTAGAGGCACCTTACCTTGGTGTTGACGCTCGGTACGAGCGATATCAGCACCACCGAGACGACCACCACACTGGATACGGATACCTTCCGCGCCCATTGCCATTGTAGTCTGCACAGCGCGCTTCATCGCACGGCGAAAAGCGATCCGACGCTCAAGTTGAAGGGCGACGTTCTCAGCAACTAGTTGAGCGGAGAGGTCTGGGCGCTTGACTTCCTGGATGTCGAGCATGATCTCCTTCTTGACGACCTTGTTGAGGCCATCCTTCAGTTTGTCGAGCTCTGCACCTTTACGGCCGATGACAACACCAGGACGCGCAGTGAATATCTTCACACGAATACGGCCAGAGGCACGCTCAATGAAGATGCGAGGCACGGATGCATAGCGCAAATTGCTCGTTAGATATTTACGAATTTCGTAGTCTTCTTTAATGAAGCCTGGAAATTCTTGCTTAGATGCATACCAGCGTGAATCCCAGTCGCGGGTTACTGCAAGGCGGAAGCCGGTTGGATGAACTTTCTGTCCCATAATAAAATCGGTGTCGTGTTAACTTAGGCCTCGTCTGTAAGGACGATACGGATGTTGCTTGTGGCCTTTTTGTAAGGATGCGCGGAACCGCGAGCTGCGGGGCGAAAACGCTTAAACGTAGGACCTTGCTCAACGATTGCAGACTCAATAGTGAGTGCATCCGATGATAGGTTGTTATTGTTTTCCGCGTTGGCGATAGCCGACTGAAGCGTTTTGCTGACGAGACGAGCTGACTTGCGCGGAATAAAGCGCAAGATTTCGACTGCTTCGGCAGCATTACGGCCTTGGATGGCACGGGTGATATCGCGCACCTTGCGGGGCGACATACGGGCGTATTTGGTATAGGCTTGGACCTGCATGAGATTCAGCTGTTTTGAAGTGTTTTTACGCGGGCAATGTCTCCCGCTTGAATGGTGGAGTCGTCGACCAGCTCAAGAATAAGTGCTGCGGAGCGGTCGCTTCTAGATTCGATAATAATCAATTCGCCGATCGGTAATGCACCGCGGGATACGCGGCATACCATTCCGAGGCGCATGCCTTGCACAAGTCCGCCGTCAAGAATGACGACGTCTGCGGCAAGGGCAGAAACCACTGTCGAGACAGTAGCTGCGTTCGGGCTGTAGATCGACTCATTGACGAAAGCGGGAACTTCCGCACGCACAACGCTACCGGCAACCAGTGCTCCGAAAAGGAACAGGCTAGCGAGCTTTGAGTGGCGTTGTGCGGACAAAAGGTGCATTACGTAATAAGAGGTTTACTTATTTACTGGCGGCTTGGTGGCCCTTGAACGTGCGAGTTGGCGAGAACTCCCCGAGCTTGTGGCCAACCATATTCTCAGTCACATAAACGGGCAGAAAGCTGCGGCCATTGTGGACGTTGAGGTTGAGACCGACGAAGTCAGGAGTGATCGTCGAACGACGAGACCAAGTTTGGATCGGCTTGCGATCGTTGTTGGCTTGAGCCACAGTTACCTTTTTGGCAAGATGTGGGTCTACAAAGAAACCTTTTTTAATTGAACGAGACATAGCTAAGAGAGTTTACTTTTTTTTCTTGAGCTGACGACCGTTACGGCGAACGAGAATCTGCGAATTAGTTGGATTGGACTTCTTACGTGTCGGGAATCCCTTAGAGAGCTGGCCCCAAGGAGATTGTGGGTGACCACCACCAGAGGTGCGGCCTTCACCACCACCCATAGGGTGATCGACAGGATTCATCGCAACACCACGAACGCGAGGGCGACGTCCGAGCCAGCGATTACGACCAGCCTTACCGAGGCTCCGTCCGCTGTGCTCATGATTGCCGACTTCACCGATCGTTGCACGGCAACGAGAGTTGAGAAAACGAATTTCACCGGAAGGCATCTTCACCGTCGCACGTTCGCCATCGATCGAAACAAGCTGAGCGGATTGACCAGCAGAGCGGGCGATTTGAGCGCCACGGCCTGGGTGCAATTCGATTGCGTGAATCTTCGTTGCTGGCGGGATCACTGCGAGAGGCATGCTGAAACCGGGTGAGAACTCGATACGTACGCTGGAGTTGATGAGCTTATCGCCAGCCTTGACACCGCGAGGTGCGAGGATGTAGCGCTTTTCACCATCCGCATAAGCGAGTAGAGCAATGTTAGCCGTGCGATTCGGATCATACTCGATTGCCTGCACGTTGGCTGGGATGTCCAGCTTATCGCGACGGAAGTCGATGATACGGTAAGCGCGCTTGTGACCACCACCACGACGACGAGAAGTGATACGACCGTAGCAATTACGGCCCTTCTTCTTGTGGTTGTAAGTCGTGAGCTGACGCTCAGGCTTTTTCTTGGAGACGTCGGCCTTGTTTCGGATTAGGAAACGAGTGCCCGGAGTCAAAGGTCTGGATTTTACGAGTGCCATGATATTTAGGTCTCTTTCGTCTTAGACGAGTTCGATCTTATCTCCTTCCTTAAGGCTAACAATGGCCTTTTTCAGGCCACCTTTAGTGCCAGGGCGACCACCACGGGAGCGGTCTGCCTTAGGTTTAGGCTTTCTGTTAAGAATGTTTACTTTGGTTACTGATACGTTGAATACCTTCTCCACTGCACGAGCGACTTCCTTGCGATTTGCGCGAGGGTTCACTTCGAAAGTGTATTGGTTCAAGTTAGCGGCAAGGTTTGCAGCCTTCTCAGTAACGCGGAATTCGCGTAGAATAGTATTTGCAATAATCATTACTTACTTCCGTTTGCACGAGCGATGATAGTTTCGATGCCCTTAGCGCTCACAATAATGTGGCGGTAGCGGACAACATCGAGAGTGCTGAGGTTACCTGCTTCAGCGAGGGAAAGTCCGTCGATGTTGCGAGCAGCCAGTGCAGCATTAGTTTCAAAAGCATCGTCGATGATCAAAACCTTACCGCGCTTAGGAAGCACAGCGGTGAGAACCTTGTCGAAAAGCTTAGTCTTGGGCTCTTTTACTTCAAAAGCCTCGATTACAGAAATACCACCGTCAGTTGCGCGATTGAACAACGCACGCCTGAAGGCAAGTGCCTTCATCTTGGTGTTAATCTTTTGCGAGTAGTCGCGTGGCTTTGGTCCGTGCGCAACACCACCATGGCGTTGATGCGGAACGCGGCGTGAGCCCTGACGAGCCGTACCACTACCTTTTTGACGGAAAAGCTTCTTACCAGAACCGCTAACCTCAGCGCGCGTCTTGGTGCTCGCATTGCCTTGGCGAAGATTCGCTTGGTGAGCGATGACTACCTGACGAAGAGCAGCGATGCCCTTATCGTCGGTGAATGCGGGAAACGCTGAGAATTCTTTCTCTTCGCTCTTAGTCCCGTCAGCTGTGTATACATTGAGTTTCATCTTAGTATGTCCCTTCGATTACGCCTTATTGGCTTTTGTTTTAATCGCAGTGCGGACGGTGACAAGGCCACCACGTGAGCCAGGAATGCTGCCCTTAACAAGGATCAGATTCTTTTCGGCAATCACTTTAACAATTACAAGGTTTTGAACAGTGCGCGAAACATCACCCATGTGACCTGGCATCTTCTTACCCTTGATAACGTGGCCGGGCCACTGACACATACCATAAGAACCACCACGACGGTGGAACATGGAACCGTGGGATGCAGGACCACCAGCAAAACCGTAGCGCTTCACAACACCTTGGAAGCCGCGCCCCTTAGTTGTCGCTATGACGTCAATTTTCTGGCCAGCTTCAAAGTGCTCAACTGTCAGCACATCGCCGAGGTTGATTTCAGTATCACCGCTCGTGCGGAACTCACTGAGCTCTGCAACCGGCTCAACACCCGCTTTTTTGAAGTGTCCAAGAGCAGCTTTAGTTAGGCGATGCTCCTTTTGCTGACGGAAGCCAATTTGAATGGCGTCATATCCGTCCTTCTCAGTCGACTTGACCTGTGTGACCGGGCAAGGACCTGCTTCGATGACAGTAACAGGAATCAAACGATTTGCATCGTCAAATACCTGCGTCATACCTATCTTTTTACCAAGTAGGGCTATGTTCATAATACTAATAGGCAGGTGGAGCGGAATGCTCCGTTTGCGAGACCTGCGTTAGTGGTTAAAATAAAATGTGATTTATCGCTTCAGATGGGAAGCGAGCGACGGAAAAAAGAGTTAAATCACAGCCCCGTCAACCCCCTATTTAGAAAAAATGCATTATTTTTTTATACGCGGTACTTTCAACACTCAAAAGCGCGAGGGCCCCCTATATGCCTCCCGCTACATTGAAGCAGATCCACACTAAGTGACATGACACGATCAGTCCTGGCAGTTTCAAACAACCATAATCTGTGGGAAATAAAACTCAGAAGTTTAAACCACGCGTTTAGCTAAAGAATGCGAAGCACATACAGGGAAATACGAACGAGTTGCCCTCATCGAAGACCCGCCAGAGATCGCACAGGAGAAGAACATCAACCTAAGTTCAGAATCCACCGCCAATCTCCAACCTCAGACCTCAGCTTCCCCACTACAACTGCGAAGCCTTCCACAGCGGCTCAGAAAATCGTGCAAAGTCACACTTATATGAGCAAAAATGCACACCCCTCCACCGAATGGACCACGCCAGCAGGTGACATTTCAATATTCAACCGGTGCCAGTCGAAGCGCACTGTCAGCCGTAGCGCGAACCCCGCATCCTTGAACATTCGAATTATCATTCCGAAATTTTAAAGCCAGCCAAGCTGACCACACAAAAAAACCCGCGCTCTTGTGAGCGCGGGCTTTTGAAAATAGGATGTGGTGCCAAAGGCACCTGCTCGAATCAGTTACACGTTGATCGAGATATCAACACCAGCGGGGAGGTTGAGCTTCTTGAGCTCGTCCACTGTGGCTGCTGTAGGCTCGATGATGTCAATCAAGCGCTTGTGCGTGCGGACTTCGAATTGGTCCATAGACTTTTTATTAACGTGCGGAGAACGATTCACCGTGAGCATTCCGATGTGAGTCGGAAGTGGCACGGGGCCGGTAACGCGCGCGCCTGAGCGCTTTGCGGTTTCAACGATGTCTGTTGCAGACTGGTCGATGACGCGATAATCGAAGCCTTTAAGGCGGATACGGATACGTGGTGTGCTCATATATTTAGTTTGGTTAAGGTGTTACTTATGTGATGCTTAAAAAACGATGGAAGATTAAAAATAAGATTAGAATTAAGACTCTAATCCAAAATGCCTACGGTTAGTATCTCCCACGAGTGGATGTTTCTAGAATTTGATTTACTACGTTCGACGGCACTTCATCAAAGCGCTCTGGCTCCATGCTAAAGGAAGCACGGCCTTTGCTCAATGAACGCATGATCGTCGAATAGCCGAACATTTCCACGAGGGGAACGAGGGCCGAAATTGAGATGAACGAGGGCTTCGCATTGATCTTTTGTATCTGCCCGC
>JBLHTV010000012.1:0-25620 GCA_047627755.1 Lentimonas sp.
GTCAGCACCGGTCCCAATTCGCGGATCAGCGACAGTGCCACCGCCGTGCCCAACGCCGATTCGGCACCAAACTTCACCAACGTGTAGTAGAGCTGTAGCCCCATTACCAATCCGGTAAATAAACCAACTATCGCGACGATTGGCAAACAACGTACCCCGATCTCATGCGTCGCAAGGATCAATTTTGCCGCACGGTGCCGTTGATTAAAGAAGCCGTGTATGGCCCCAGCTCCAAATAAACTAATTTCTCCAAGCTCGTGAACAACGGTCAACGCCGAGCGACCAAATGTGCGTATCATCAGTAATTAAAGTGAGGGTATAAATCGATCAACGTAAGTTGTTTATGACACACTTATTGTCGATCAGTGAAGCGAAAAAAACGATATTCCAGTGATCGATAAAAAAACGCCTTCCGAGGAAGGCGTTTTCGAATATAAAATAGAGCCGAATTACTTCTTATCGAGCCAGCGACTAATCTTAAGAATCGTCCAGTCTTCTTCATTGCCGCCGATCTTAGTCGCCGCAGTCGCACCTGGCTCTTTACCCAGCAATTGCAGAGCAAGTGGCGTCTTGTAGGAGAGGATGTCGTTCTTAGGGTCACTATCCCAAGCGCCCAGAATCGCGTAACGATACTTCTTGCCAGTGGAGCCTTGCTTCAAATCAACGATGCTACCAATACCCACATTTTCTGTAGTGGCTTCAGTAAAGTCGGTGATACGTGCACGGGAGAGATCGACCTCCAACTCGTTCTTGCGAGAGAGCAGGATGTCTTGATCCTGACGAGCCATCTTGTACTCGGAATTTTCCTTCAAATCACCATGCTCACGTGCAGTGACGATCGCTTGCTTATTTTCAGGAATCTTGCTGGCAATCAGGTCTTCGTATTCAGCCTTTGCAGTATTGAAGCTGTCTTGCGAGACGATCAGTGCATTATCCTCAGAGGAATCAGCAGACTCACCAGCAAGCAGGCTCTGCACTGTTGGGAACTTCTTAATGAAACGAGCAAGCAATGACTTTTTGGTGAGTTCCTCGAAGCCCTGATTGAGCAGCAGTGTTTGCGCAAGATCGCTAGCCGTCTCGACATTTGCATCTGCAAGCAAATCAGGAATCAAATCGATATCATCACTGAGCAAATCACCCAACGGGATACGACGTGTGCTTGCATTTTGCAGCGATTCGTAGTCGATCGCGTAAAACATCGCAGCAAGGAGACGCGGCGTAACTAACGGATTGATTATTGAGTAGTACTTCTTTGAATTACGGTTTTTAACAACCCACAACAGCAGGGGCCCTTTAATCGTTTGCTCGCTGAGCCAACGGTCAAGGCAGTAACTAATACGCCCCTGTTGCTCTTGCTCTAACAGAAAGTTGATACACTCACTCGTGAACTTACCGCTCGAGTTGCGCAGCAGGTCTTCAACCATTTGCTGCCACTTATCAGGATAAGTACGGCGAATCAGATCGAGATAGCGCTTAAAATAAAGCGCTGGTAACTCAGCAGCCAATTCGGAGTAATCACTCGTCGCATCTAAGATCGACGCTGAAGACGGATCTAAGCCTTCAACATCCTCGTGAAGATCGCGTGCCAAATTGTTACGCACCCACACACCATGTAGACGGTTGGCTTGGCTAAGGCTCTTTGCATTCTTAATCGCGTCAGTCAGCTCTTCTAGAATCTTCGGCATCTCTTCGCGAACGACCGAAATATTTTCAGACAGTGCATACAGCTTCTCACCGAGGAGAATCTTCTGCTTGGAATTCTTGGTAGCGTGGAACTGCTCAAGGATCTCCTGCTCTGGCTTCACCGGCTCGTCGCGGAAAATATATGGATCGGACTTTTTAATCGGCACACCAATACGAGGATCCTTGACCAATACCTTCTTAGTCGCAGTCCACCACTTCTTGTATTTGATCGGCCCAATCACCCGTGACAACACACGCTCGATCTCTGCAGTGGTCATCGCCTGACCCTCTGCTGCGGCAATGATTTCGCACATAAGGTCGCCTGGTTGCTTCTTGATCATTTCATCGATCACATCTGCTTCGATGCGAGAACGAACCAAGATGTCGTTTGGCTTGAGCACGTCCAACTTGTCCACACAAAATGCGGGCGCCATGGCGTGGCCTTGCTTACCTTCTTCAAAATCGATAATAATCTTCGCCTCGACGGCGTCGTAATCAACGATTTTGCCGAAGCCCCAGCTGCGGTGCAGGCAATAATTACCTGTAGCCATGGCTTCGAGTTTCGCGCGAGCGGAAACAAGTTTTGGATTTCTTTCAATGAGAGCGTCTATGGCCTCTTTGTTCATAATAAATTGCAAATGCTGTTCTTTTTAGGTCGTAAACGTTGAAATATGCACAGTTTATTTGCTAATGAGAAGTATTAAGTTCAACTTATCTACAGCCAACGCCAGCGCTTGGGACGGAGCCGTCACTCTCACCGAGGCCTATCTCACTGAAAACCTTAAGGCGAATCAACTCCTAGAGCGCTTACCTGAGGGCTTTTCAGGCGAACGCAGAGCGACCTGCCAGTCCTTATTTCTCGGGGCACTACGGCATGGGCACCGAGTCCAACATGCGCTCCAGCCGTTTATTCGACAGAAACCACGTGCACTAATCGAGGCGATTTTCCTCGTAGCCGGCTTTGAAATGCTCTCTAGCCCGGTAGAAAAGCACCCTCAAATCGTGCACCATGCCGTCGAGCGTAGTAAAAGTCAGGCCGCACAATCCGAGACTGGCCTGCTCAATGCGGTACTGCGCAAACTCCCCGAAGCGCTCGACGCGACCCACCCGAGCAATCGACCCGACGCGTATTTTAGCACTCCGAAATGGTTATTCAAACGCTGGAATAAAGAATTTGGCCCGCCCACCGCGATTAAACTGATGGAATGGAATCAACGTATCCCAGCCACTTACCTCAAGCTCTACGATACGCCCAGTGAACTACCAAAGGGGCTCGAGCCGACACAATGGGATCAATTCTACAAGGTTTCTGCTGCTGCCTCGTGGAAAGAGGACCTGCATCCACTACTCAATAAAGGGAATGCATACGTCAAAGACCCTTCGACTCGACTTGCCCCGGGTCTACTCGCACCTAAAAAAGGCGATGACGTGCTCGATCTGTGTGCCGCTCCAGGCGGCAAAGCTTACGACATCGCCCATCTCATGCAGCTCGAAGGCCACATTGTTGCACTCGACCTACCTGGCAATCGCATCCAACGGCTCAGTGAAAATCTCGAGCACCTCGCGACAGCTACACTTAAGTGCACCATCCTCGAAGGCGACTTGCTCGAACTCGACGCTGCGGCCTTCGAAGAGCAAGGCCTACCAGTGCAATATGATGCCGTCATGCTCGACGCCCCCTGCTCCAACACCGGTGTAATTCAGCGTCGCACTGACGTCAAATGGCGCCTGCGCGGCAGAGACGTCAGCAATTGCGCCTTCCTACAAAAGCAACTGCTTGCAGCTGCCTCACTGTGCGTCAAACCCGGCGGGCGACTGGTCTACAGCACTTGCAGTATCGAGACAGACGAGAACCAAGAAGTCGTCGATGACTTCCTAGGATCCGCAGCAGGTGAACGATTCACGCTTAAAGACCGTGCAATCAGCCTGCCATGGGAAACCGGACACGATGGTGCCGGCGCATTTCTGCTGATTGCTGAAGCGTAAATCGACTTAACCGTTCAACGCGCAGCACATCTTCGCGGAGACACCAACCCCAGGTTCCGTTTAGCATCTGCGGCGATCGGCTAAGCGCAGTCGCCCTGGGAGATCAGCGACTCTGACACTGAGACACAAAAATGGCGCGGGCAAAACCCACGCCATTGTTAAAAAGAATTACCCGATTGCCGGTCGACTATTTCTGCGAGTAGAAATCATCGATCTTCTGCGACACGTCGCGATAGCTGATATCAGCTCCGTAAAGTGCCTTGAACTCAACCATCGCTTTATTCATGTCGCCCTGCTCTTCGTAACAAGAGCCGAGTTCGTACAGCACGTCTTTCTTCTGCTCCGTGATACCCGGAATTTCAGACTTCGCTAAGTTCAGTTGCTCGGCAGCAAGATCAGAGAAGCCCTTCACCTTATAAGCCTTACCGAGAAGGATTAATGCATTAATGCGCACCTTCGGGCTACGTTGTGCGAGTTGAAGCTCTTTAATCGCCTTATCTGTTTCGCCTTCAGCATGGTAGAGTTCGCCAAGTTCGTAGCGGTAGCTAAATTCATTCGGGTAGCGCTGAACGATATCTTCAGCCTGAGCGAGACGGAAGACACGTTCGTCGTGGCGAAGTGCTTCGAGCGCACTCTTGAGTTCTACGCTCTCTGGATTTGCCTCAAGCTCCTCCTCCTTCGCAGTGATTGCATGCGCCATTTTTTCGCGCTTGAGCGTGCCTTCGAGCCGCTCAAGATTGACGTCCGCGCTACCGGCCTCGAGTTGGCGGGCCTTGCCGATCCACTCCAACGCATCATCAAACTCTCCGAGCTTGCGGTAGTTGCTGGAAATCTCGCGATAAAAATTGATATTGTCTGGTTGCTCAGCAACTGAGGCCTTGGCATCTACAATCATTGAACGCAACCCATCGTCGCCAGTCTTTGCGCGACCCGCTTGCTCCAGCCGCTGCGCTTCTTCTTCGTCCTTAAGCTTATCACGGAAGCTTTCGTCCTCTTCCCATTTGCCCTTATTAATCGACTGCTCGACCGACGCCTTCTTGATCAATGACTGAATTTCGGCGTCTGCGGGATGCTCGTGATACGCCGCATCCCCTAGGCGAATCGCCTCCTCACTTTTGCCGATATCTATATAGGCAGACATGAGCGCTTTAATATTTTCCGCATTGGCTGGCTCGATCTTACGAATTTCTTCATAAGCGAAGGCCGTCGTCTCAAGCAATCCCAATGCTTCAGCAGCCGCACCGACCACTTTGTGTGCAGCGACATTCGAAGCATTTGCATTCAACATCTGCTCTGCTGAAACCAATGCCCCTGCGGGATCCTTTTTGATCTTCGCATTACTGCACATCGAAAATGGGATACTAGTCACTTTTGAAATGAAGCCGCCCAATCCTTTACTCTTCCCGGAAGTGGCGCGTTGTTGCGCTTGACGAAGAATCTTACGTGCATCCAGACATTCCGGATGACGAGTAAGGATATTAAACATAATATCGACAGCGTAAGAGGGATTCTTATCCACCGCTTTGCGAGCGTTTTCAATCTGCTTCTGCAGGCGAGGATCGAGATCTTTGAGAGCAAATTCTTCCATAATATTAAGGCTATACCGATGCGCGTTCGATCAGGGGCGATTAACGTGCTATTACATGCAAATCGCAACAAGCGGCTTTTTCCAAGTCTTTTAATCCAGCAACTACACGCTTTTCGTCCTTGCCCTCGACCAATAAGCGCAATTTTGGCTCCGTCCCTGAATAACGAATCAGCACGCGACCATCCTCACCGAAGTCCTTCTCGATTGCTGCGACCGCAGCGCTGAGCGTTTTCAGTGACGCCAATGGTTTCTTTTCTGCGACAGAAAGATTCAACGTCCGTTGCGGGAACAAGACTATTTCCTGGCGCAATTCAGACAACGATTTCTTAGTCTTGCACATCAAATCGATCAACTTAATCGCAGCCAGAAGGCCGTCACCCGTGGTCGCAAAATCCGAGAAAATAATATGGCCAGAAGATTCACCGCCGACATTCGAACCGATCTCACGCATCTTCTGCGCGACATTACGATCACCAACGTCAGTCCGTTCAACTTTGCCGCCAGCATCGCGCACCGCATGGTCCAGGCCAAGGTTACTTTGTATAGTGGTGACAAGCGTATCACTTTTGAGTGCCCCCGAGCGCAGCGCATAGACCGCAAACAGGCCGAGCAAAATATCTCCATCCACCACCGTGCCCGTCTCATCGCAAACAACCAAACGATCGGCGTCGCCATCATGGGCAATACCTAGCTTCGCACCGTGCTTGACCACGGTCGCACCAAGAAGCTCAGGATGCTCGCTCCCCACGCCTTGATTAATATTCTCACCATCTGGATTGTCTCCAATCAGGACGAGCTCTGCTCCCCAGCGTGTAAACACCGCCGGAGTCGTTGCACTGCCCGCGCCATTGGCAAGATCGAGCACGATTTTCCAGCCCAACAGGCAATTCTGATCCATTAAAGACCGCGCATAGTTGATATAATAAGCGGCAGCATCCAAAGGATACGATTTAGCCATCGGCAAATCAGCTGCTGCCGACGGCTCAGCATCGAGCAATGCTTCGATGCGAGCCTCTTCGGCGTCATCAAATTTACAGCCACAACCGTCGAACAACTTGATGCCGTTGTCTGATGCCGGATTGTGCGACGCCGTCACAGCGATACCAATATCGGCTTGCTGCTCCAGCAAAGACTGCGCAACCGATGGCGTGGGCACGATCCCCAGGTCATGCACATAGACGCCATGTTGATTGAGCCCCTGTATCAATGCACCGCTCAGCTCAGGACCACTTAAGCGCGTATCTCGACCAATCACTGCATTCAATGGCAACTCTGGTTTGAACTGCTTCATATAGCGTCCTAAGGCCGAGCCCAAACGATACGCCACATCCGTATTAATTAAATCCCCGCCGACAGGACCACGGATCCCATCTGTTCCAAAATATTTACCCATAATAAAACTTTTTAGACTTAACTTTTTTTATAAAAATTACGCACACGCTGCAACCAATGCGCGACGGCACCACTTTGCAACGTCTCACGCGCTTTCGCCACTCCTGATGCTGCATCCGAAGCCGCTCCTGCGATCCACAGCGCCACCCCCGCATTGAACAAAACACTATCTCGCAAACCAGTGGGCACCGCATCGGCAGCGCCACTCAGTAAAGCATGCATCGTGGCTAAATTCTCGGTGACATCGCCACCGTTTAAATCAGAAAACTCACAGGCACTCAGGCCAACATCCGCGGGACTCAAGGTCTTCGGGATCGACGCCAGACCGCCAAAGCCTGCTACAAAATTCTGCCCGGCACAGCTCAACTCATCCAATGCGCTGCCTACTTGAGGCCGACCATGCGCCACGATTCCTGCCGACAATTCGAGCTCACTGAGCGCATCTGCCAAGGGTTGCACCCAAGCCTCAGAGAACACCCCCAGCAATTGATGCGCAGGCCGACCAGGATTAATCAAAGGCCCCAACAGATTAAAAATCGTGCGCTGCCCCTCTTCCGCCAAGCCACGACGCACAGGCATGATCTCCTTAAACGCCGGATGATATGCTGGCGCAAAAAAGAAACCGAAATTCAACGCATGCAGCGACTCACGCAGCAACTCATGCGGCGCATCAAGGCGAATGCCGAGCGCTTCCATTAGATCCGCACTGCCACACTTCGAAGTAATCGAGCGATTACCATGCTTAAAAACAGGGACGCCCGCCGCAGCCACGACGAACGAAACCGCCGTCGAAATATTAAACGTGCCAGAGCCATCACCGCCCGTGCCGCACACATCGATCGCGCGACTAGCCCACTCCTCCACTCCCGGATTCACTGCATGCTCACGAAAGGCATGTGCAAACGCCGCCACCTCGGTCGCGGTTTCCCCCTTGCGCGCTAAAGCCAGCAGGCACTCGCGTTTCAAAGTCGCAGGCACATCCGAGCGAATCAAAAGTTCGGCAACCACGGTCGCCTGGTCGGCCTCAAGGTCGACGCCTGCGATTAGAATATCTGTAAATAATTCGAGTGCTTGCATAATGAAGGATAGTCCTTGGATGGCAAAGACTTCCTCGTTTAAGCTCAAGCTAAAACCCGAACTCCACCAAAATAGAAAATCTCCGCAGCTCACATTACGTCTTCCATTAGACGCTAATCCAAGTAGCGTGCCACGATGCAACGAACTGGAACCCTAATCCTAGTCCTCTATTTATTGATCGGCTCGCTCACACATGGCGCTGAGCCAAGCATCGCCACTCCACAGCAAGCACCCTCAAGCTCTGAAGGCTTAAGTTATTCAGACGCCGTGATCCTCGGACTGGTCGAAGGCTTGACCGAGTTCCTGCCGGTCTCCTCCACCGGCCACCTCATCATTGCCAACGCCCTGCTCGGCCTCGATGGCGACGCACCGATGACCGACCAGAGCGGCACACCAATTCTAGTCGAAGACGACGATGGCAAACTACGCCCCTACACTATCGGCGACGCCGCATATGCTTATGTGATCGTCATCCAGGCTGGTGCGATCGCCGCTGTTATATTGCTTTACTGGCGCACGATTCTCACTCTCATTCTAGGCTGTCTCGGCAAAGACCGCAAGGGGCTCAAACTCGCGATCAACCTCATCGTCGCCTTTATCCCCGCCGCCGTACTCGGCCTGCTGCTCAACGACCTGATCGAATCCGCACTTGGCGACAATACCTTTGCCGTCGCCGGCGCCCTTATTGTCGGCGCATTCGTGATGCTGGGTGTCGAGCGTTGGCGTCAGCACGGCAGCAAAGGCGCCGTGCCCCCCGAAGACGGCCCAGGCCTGAGCGAGCTCACTCTCGGCAAGTCGGTGATGATCGGCTTTTGCCAATGCTTTGCCATGTGGCCCGGCACCAGTCGCTCGATGGCAACCATCGTCGGCGGCTATCTCGCAGGTCTGTCACCCGCGCACGCAGCGGAGTTTAGTTTTCTGCTGGGGCTCATCACACTCAGCGCCGCCTCTGCTTATAAGTTCTTAACCGACGGCTCCGAAATGCTCGCCGCACTCAACATCGGCCCCGTTTTAGTCGGATGCATCGTCGCCTTTGTCGCCGCCGCTCTGGCCGTCAAATGGCTAGTCGGCTATCTCAGTAAGCATGGTCTAGCAGTCTTCGCCTGGTATCGCATCGCCCTAGCGATCGCGATCTTTGCGATGATGAAGTAAATCAGTGGAGGGCATCGCTGCGTCGTTGCCACCTATTAGAGTTACCGCCATTCGTGCTTCGGATAGCGACCCGCCAGATCCTTGCGCACGTGCTGATACGCACCACCCCAGAAACCGTCGAGATCATCGGTCAAATGGGCTGGCCGTTGGTTCGGCGCCAGCAACTCAACCAGCAAATGCACCTTGCCATTCCCCACGATCAAACTGGATCCAGGCACATCATAAAAGTCCTGTAATTTGGATGCGATAAACGCCCGACCATCCGCTTCGTAGCGGATCCTCGCCGGATTGCGACGCCGCGGCAGCTCCATCTCTGCCGGTGCATACGTATCAATATAGTAATGCTGCTCGGGGCTAATCCATTCCTTCACCGTCGCCAGCACCGGCCGATCCTTAATCTCTTTGTAACTCAGCGCGCCGTGACAAATCTGCTCGATCAACAACTGACGCGCCTCCTCGTCAATCTCGGGCACCTCGGCATCGGGACAATGCCGCGCCACGAAATTCACCCGCAGTATCCAGTTTTCCACGACCGCATCCCAGCCCTTCAAATTCAAACGCCCCGCCACCACTTCCGCAGCCAGCAGCTCTGCCGCGCGATCTGGATCCGGCTCGCCCTGATCAGTTGAGGACAACACCAAATCGCGAAAGCGCCGCTCACTGCGGGCAACCACGCGCCGCAGGCTCGGATCGTAAGTCGTCTGATTACCATCCGAAAAATCATCGGGAAACAATTCCTCCAACCAGGCGAACTCGACCGCCGTTGCCATACCGAGCAACACCGTTACATCGCCGCGCACTTCACGCTCCTCAATCTCAGCGGCCACAAATAAGGGCGCATCCACCACGCTCTCGCGGCGCAGCTCGCCCGAACGCCCATGTACCATACGGCAGCGCCGCGTGCCCGTATCATTGCGCTTGGCCAAGTGATCCGAAAAACCCGCGAGCAAACATTTAGCAATCCGCTCCGCCTCATCCGGCAAGGCCGCCTCCCGAGTGTCTAGGCCCTGTCGCTGCGCAAGCTGTAATAACTGCCGCGCCGTATCGCCCGCCTGCCGCGCCGAGCCGCCATGAATCCCCAGTGCGCCGCAGGCCGATGGATTAAACTTCGCTGCACGCGCCAAATGCCATGCCTGCAACTGCACAAAGAAATCCGAACGATCGTCCGCCTGATCTTCGACCTGCCGCAACTGCTCTTTACGCACACGCGCATCCCGCGACACACGATAAAACGAGCGCCCCTGGCTCAAGCCCGCGATCAGCGCCACTTCCGGTAACACCCCACGGCGATCCGCCTCGAGCAACATTCGCGCATAGCGTGGATGCAACGGGAAGCCCGCCATCTTGCGGCCCATGGCAGTGATCGCACCCTCGGCATCCAGCGCGCCAAGGTCATGCAACAAATCATGTGCCCTTGCGAGTGCCTTCGGCTCAGGCACCTCAAACCATGCAAAGGTCTCCGGCTGCGAGATACCCGCTGCCGCCAACAGTAATAAAGTCTCCGAAAGATCAACACGTTTCACCTCCGCCTCATCGCGCTCGCCTCGCGAGGCATGCTCGGCCTCGCTCCACAGCCGCAGGCAAGTGCCCGGCCCGGTGCGGCCCGCACGTCCCGTGCGCTGCTCCGCCGAGGCGCGACTAATCGGCTCGACTAAAATTGAATTCACCCCACGCCGCGCATCATAGCGCGCGATACGCGCCTGCCCACTATCGATCACCACACGCACGCCTTCGATCGTAATCGAAGTCTCCGCCACGTTGGTCGATACAATCACCTTGCGGCGCCCGCCCGACGACACCGCTCGATCCTGTGCATCCGGCGAGAGTTCACCATGCAACGGCAACACCTCGTAACCGCGCGACTCCGGCATGGCCTGCACCGCCTCAATCGTTTTACGAATCTCAAACGCGCCCGGCATAAAGATCAGCATATCGCCCTCGATCCCCTCGCGCACCGCAGCGCGAAACGCCGACGCCGCGCGCGACCACACGGGCGCCGCATCGCGATTTAAGGCTGCGCCCAGGTAGCGCGTCGTCACCGGATACATGCGCCCCGACGCCTCCACACGGGCACAGGGTTGCAAATACCCCTCCAACAAATCAACATCGAGTGTCGCAGACATGACCACTATTTTTAAATCAGGCCGTACGGTCTGCACCGATTGCAACGCGCAGGAAATACTCAAGTCACTCGTCAGATGACGTTCATGAAATTCATCAAACACCACCGCGCCAACGCCCTTCAGCTTGGGATCTTGTAAAATCTGCCGCAGCAAGATCGCCTCCGTCACAAATCGAATCCGCGTGTTCGGCCCCACCACATTTTCAAACCGAATCTGATAACCCACCTCTTCGCCCAGCTTGCAGCCACGCTCCTGCGCCACCCGCTTGGCCAACAACCGAGCCGCCAAACGCCGCGGCTGCAGCACCACCACCTCGCCCTGCACCTGCCCCGCATCGATAAGAATCTGCGGCACCTGCGTCGACTTACCCGAGCCGGTCGGCGCACTCAGTACGATCCGCCCATGAGCCGCCAAACCAGCCACGATCTGCTCCGCAACGGTATGAATCGGTAACGTTAAATGAGAATCAGACATAGACACAGCGTCAAGCAGTCAGCCTCGATGCATTGCCGCAACGCAAAACATGCAGCGTCACTTCTGGCATACAATTGAGCCGCACGGGCAAGCCCGACGCGCCCGTGCCGCGACTGGTGTAGCCCTGCAAATGACCCTCGCGCCACACGCCCGAAAGCAAATGGCGCGGCGAACTATGATCATGCACCAGCACCCGTCCGCCGGGCAGGCAAATCTGCCCGCCATGCGTGTGCCCCGCCATCAGAAAATCGAAGCCGAACTGTTCTGCGGCACAGTAAATTTCTGGCGAGTGCGACAGCAACACCTTGCAGGCATCATCAGGCACACCAGCGAGCGCATGCTCGAAATTATGGCTCTTGTAATAATTGGGATCGTCGATGCCGACCAAATACAGCGCCGCGTCGCCACGCCGCAGCACCACATGCTCATTCAACAGAAACTGCACACCGCCCGCTTCCAGCACTGGCACTTTAGCCAATGAGTCATGATTGCCTAGGATCGCGTAACGCGGCACCTCGACCTCTTTTAACATCTCCATCGTCGCCTCAGTCGCACCTGAGTGATCATTGTAAGTGCAGGTGCGAAAGTCGCCAGTGAGGGCCATCACATCGTACTGCAAAGGCGCGATCACACGCCGCACCGCAGCTGAAAAATCTGGGTGTAGATCGGCATGCAGATCCGTCAGTTGCAAAATGGTGAAACCATCAAATGCGGCAGGCAGGCGCTCCAATACCACCTCATTTTGCACGACTTGTATATCAAAGTAATTACGATGCGCTCGCGCCCACAGGCCAGTCAGTTTTAAACAGTTTCGAATAAAGCCATAAACATCACAGCAATGCTCAAAGCGAAACCAGCCCCGACTATTGCCCAAACCGCGCCGCGCGCGCATGTGCTGCTCCGCTTGTAGGCGCGCCGCAAATTCGGCCTCGCCCATGCGTTCGGCCAGCGCCTGCAGCGCAGCGTGCTCTGGAGTTCCTGTGGTAATATGAGGCATCGTTGCCCATTAGAAATGTAAAATTGCGGTGACTGCGAATGTATAGTGCCGTGCATAAAGATTTGTGAAAACAGAATGAATGAAGCAGCTCTCAAAGTGGCGCGTATTGGCGAAGCCGTTTCGATCATCAGACTGCAATTACGCAGAGTGCTGCAAGATGGCTCCTCGTCTCTGCACGAGATCAATGGTGGTAGCTGCTGCTCTGTTTTTTTGCTACGCCATCTACGGCAGACCTACGTCGCGTGGAGGCGCTGGGGCGCAGATTTATAGTGAGAGTGAAAGTGAAAGTGGACCTCCGTCGCGCGCAGGCGGAAAGGCCGCCGCAAGCGACGACGCCACAAAGACCTCCGTCGCGCGCAGGCGCTTGGGCGCAGAGCTAGCAGGTTGTGGACTTGGGCACTTTCCTCTGTTACAGTCCTTTTGTGATATTACTGTTTTATTTGCCTCAGAAAACTCTGCGCTTACGCGTCTCTGCGGGAGACTCTATCGTGGGGTGCTTGTTGGTCTGTGGTTCCGTATCTGGGCAAACTATTCTCTAGCCTTCCAAAATCACAAAACATGACGCGCGGCAGTATAAATCGACACTGAGTCACCCTCGCCGCGGGTCCCGCTTTAAATAACTAGGCAAGTGACGAGTTGAATTAAGCACGCAGCCCTTCAACCGCAGCTCTTAGCTCTTCCTTGCCAATTTGTTGACCCTACGTGCTGGACTCCAATACGATTCATCTTAACTTGCCAACAATGACTACCGCACAGAATCACTCAGAAGCCTTCGATAGTATTGAATCCGCCATCCGCGATATCGCCGAGGGTAAGATGGTTATTGTAACTGACGACGAGTCTCGTGAGAACGAAGGCGACTTGATCATGGCTGCCGAAAAGGTGACACCACAAGCGGTCAACCAGATGGCACTGCATGCTCGGGGCCTGATCTGCGTGCCGATGCTGGGGCATCAATTGCGTCGCCTCGGCATCAGTCCAATGGCTGCCGAAAATCGCGAATCGCACCAGACCGACTTTGCCATCTCAGTGGATGCCGCCGAGGGCATCACCACCGGCATCAGCGCTTACGACCGTGCAGAGACGATCCGTATTCTCGCCGATCCGACTGCGCACCCAGACATGCTGGTGCAGCCTGGCCACGTGTTCCCGCTACGCGCGCGCCCCGGCGGAGTGCTACAGCGCGCTGGCCACACCGAGGCAGCGGTCGACCTAGCACAACTTGCGGGCTTGCACCCGAGCGGAGTGATTTGCGAAATTTTAAATAACGACGGCACCCTCGCGCGAGTACCAGATTTGATTGAGTATAAGAAGACACACAACCTGAAGATGATCTCGATCGCGGATTTGATCGAGTATCGCCTAACCCGCGACCGCTTAATCGAGCATATCTTGACGCGCCCTTTTGAATCCGAATTCGGCACCTTCGACCTGCACATCTTTCGCAGTATTTTAGATAATCGCCAACATCTCGCGCTCACGATGGGCGAGCTGACTGCAGAGCCGACATTGGTGCGGGTGCAAAGTGAGAACCTGTTGACTGACATTTTCCGCTCGAAAACGCTCGGAGGGCACGACGCGCTGACCTCTGCCATGCAGAAAATCGCCGAGGCCAAACACGGCGCCCTACTTTATATAGAGCAACCACAAGGCGGCGTACAAGTGATCGAAGGAAGTGACACTGCAGAGCTCAAACAGATCGGTCCTGCGAAAATGGACTTCCGCGACTACGGGATCGGCGCTCAAATCCTGGTTGATCTCGGCTTAAAGAAAATCCGGCTGCTCTCCAGCACGACTCGTAAAGTGGTCGGTCTCGATGGCTATAACCTGGAAATCGTTGAACAGATCGAAGTATAACCGACCAAGCCATTCGCCTTCACCCATAAATTTCAATTCCTCGCTATTTATCATATGCCTAAACAAGCCAAAGTAGCTGTCATTCTCTCCGGCTGTGGAGTCTTCGATGGCGCGGAGATCCACGAGTCGGTGCTCACACTCTTAGCCCTCGCGCGCGCCGGAGCCAAAGTCACCTGCGCCGCACCGAACATCGCGCAGCGCCATGTCATCAACCACGCGACCGGTGAAGAGTTAGAAGACGAAGATCGCAATGTTCTGGAAGAAGCGGCGCGCATCTCGCGTGGCAAAATCGAGCACCTCAGCCAAATCAAGCTGGAGCAATTCGATTCCATCATTTTCGTTGGCGGCTTTGGGGTAGCGAAAAATTTGTCCAGTTTTGCCTTCGACGGGATCGACTACGACATCGACCCGATCATCAAAAGTCTGATCCAAGACGCCCACCAACAGTCAAAGGCCCTCGGCTTTATATGTATCGCACCGGTTCTGGCTGCGGCTGCACTTGGCAGTAAAAAGGTGCGCCTGACGATCGGTAACGACGCCGACACCGCAGCAATCCTCGAGCATAAAGGCGCGCAGCACGTCAACTGCGCAGTGGACGAAATCGTGATCGATACCACCCACCGCGTGGTCACCACTCCAGCCTATATGCTGGCCGAAGACATCCTCCAGGCCGAAGCGGGCATCAATAAACTGGTCACTGCGGTTCTAGAGCTTGTATAATCTCTGGGAAATTAACCTGATTGAATACTTGACGGGGCGATTTTAGGCTCTTTAATCCGCGGCTTTTAAAGACATCGCAAGTCTGATCATTTTCATCTAAGCAAACATATCTCATGGGACAGCCAAAACGCAAACAATCCAAGCAACGCAGCCGTAAACGCCGTGGTGCAGTTACTTATCAATTGCCACAACTGGCAAAGGACCCACATGACGGCACACTGTTCCGCCCGCACCGCGTGAATCCAGCCAATGGGCTGTACCGCGGCCGCCAAGTGCTTGATGTCGAAGCCTAAGCTTCGCGCAAGCCGTAACACCGTACATTCCAAAACCACCTATGGGCGCTAGCGCAGTCAACTGTACCATTGCAGTCGACACCATGGGCGGAGACAAAGGGCCCACTGAATTTATTCGTGGGCTTTTTTATGCCCTCGAAGAGCTGAAGCTGGACTGCAGCTTCACGCTCGTCGGCAATCAGCGACTACTGGAGCGCCTGATAAAAGTTGGTAAACTTGGGGCTTACTCAGATCGGATCAACATCATCCACTCGACTCAAGTGATTGGGATGCATGAAAAACCGATCCAAGCGCTGAAGAGCAAAAAAGACTCTTCGATGGTGAAAGCCATCGCCCTGCTTAAAGACAAGCAAGCCGATGCAATGATTAGCTGCGGCAATACTGGCGCTCTGATGGCCGGCGGCACACTGCGCCTGCGGCAGATCGCTGGAGTCGATCGCCCAGCGCTCGGCATTATCGTGCCCAGCAAGCAAAACCCCTTCGTCTTAACCGACGTCGGCGCGAACCCAGAATCGACGCCAGAGAATCTGGTGCATAATGCGGTGCTTGGCGCAAACTACGCAAAAGCCGCGCTCAAGATCGCCAACCCACGTGTCGCATTGCTGACTATTGGCACTGAAGAGGGTAAAGGTAATACCTTAACCAATGCGACCCATTTACTGCTGCAAGAAATAGACGGCGTAATCAACTACACGGGCCCAATCGAAGGCTTCCAACTCTTCGACGGCAATGTCGATGTCGTCGTGTGTGATGGATTCGTTGGCAACGTCGTTTTAAAATCAAGCGAAGCACTGTTCGGCTTCATTAGTAGCACAATCCGCGAAGAACTGGTCCGCAACGTGAAACGTAAAATCGGAGCCGTACTCTCCAAGTCAGCGTTTAAGGATATGAAGACGCGCCTCGGGCCCGATCAACATGCCGGCGCTCCCCTCCTTGGCCTGCGCGGCAACATCTTAAAAGCCCACGGATCCTCCAATTACATCGCCATTGCCAACGCCTTACGCATCGCTCAAGAAGTAGTCATGCATGATATGATTGACTCTATCGGCAGTGACATCAATCAAGCTAATGCATTGACCAATCACTCCGACGCAGAGAACGCTCCTTAGTTATCGCAACGTTCCCTGAAATACAGAGTTTCATCTCTCCCTTGCATGCCTAGCCACTCACAGTCTGTCACTATAATCGGCACTGGCTCTTACGCGCCAACGAATATCGTAACGAATGACGATATGGCGAAATTCGTCGATACCTCCGACGAATGGATACGTAGCCGCAGCGGTATCGGCGCGCGACACTTTGCAGCCACAGACGAAACCACCAGCGACATGGCATGCATCGCGGGCAAGCGCGCGATCGAAGCCGCCGGAATCGATCGAAGCGAAATCGACCTAATCATCGTCGCGACGATGACGCCCGACATGCCCTTTCCCTCGACCGCATGTCTAGTGCAGAGCAAACTCAGGCTGCCAAATGTCACGACCTTCGATATGCAAGCAGCCTGCTCAGGCTTTGTTTACGGACTCAGCGTCGCCAACTCGATGCTGCTGTCTGGCAATTTCAAGAACGCGCTAGTCATTGGTGCTGAGAAAATGAGCGGCATCCTCGATTTCGAAGATCGCACGACTTGTGTGTTGTTCGGTGATGGCGCTGGCGCAGCGGTTCTCACCGCCACTGAGACGGCAGAAAAAGTCGGCATTTTAGGGGCACTCGGTGGCGCAGATGGGTCAGATCCAAGCTTGCTACAGCAGCCAGGTGGCGGTTCCGCGATGCCAGCCACGAATGAGTCGATCGCAGGCCGCCAGCACTTTCTCAAGATGAACGGCAAAGAAATCTTCAAATCTGCAGTGCGGGTGATGGGACAAGCCAGCACCGACATCGTCGAGCAAATGGGCTATAGCCCAGAGGACCTCAACCTAGTCATCCCTCACCAAGCTAATATGCGCATCATCGAGAGCTTGGCGAAACGCTTGGCCATCCCGATGGAGAAATTCCACAACAACTTAGACCGCTACGGCAATACCTCTGCGGCCTCAGTGCCGATCGCACTCGACGAAGCCTATCGTGCAGGGCGTATCCAGCCGGGCGACCTAGTCTTACTGGTCGCATTCGGAGCAGGCTTGACCTGGGCTTCCACATTGATCAGATGGCAGTAACTTTTATGCAACGTACATTCCCACTTTTTCTCGCAATGGGGCTCTTAATGGCGCCCTCATTGAATGCCCTTTCCCTGAATCCATTCAACTGGTCGGGCGCAACCAGCAGTGATTCGATCAACCTCGCCAGCAGCGAGCAGCAAGATATTGCAGCAGAACTTCTGACTGTTGGTAAAGTAAACTATGAGGCGGGTAAATTGGGCGCAGCCAAACGTACGTTTAAAAAAATCATCCAGAAATACCCGACCTCCAGCTCGACAGCCGAGGCCCTCACACTTCGCGCTCGCATTTACATGAGCAAAGAACTCTGGGGTAAAGGCTTTGACGATCTTCAAAAAGTCATCACCGACCACGCCAACTACGAGCACTTCGAACGCGTCATCGCCGATCAATTTGACTGTGCCACCGCTCTGATGGAGGGCGCACGCGGACGTATTCTCTGGGTTTTTCCAGGCTTCAAACAATACGGCACCGCCGCCAGACAATTTGAGCAAATCGTTCAGAACGCACCTTATAGCGACTACGCGCCGCTCGCCTTGATGAATATTGCGCTGATTGCTGAGGATACCACCGCGCCCGAAGATGCGATCGATGCACTCGACCGACTGATTAACTATTATCCGCAAAGTATGTTAGCTTCAGACGCTTACTACAATCTGGCACAGACCTACTCCGATCTCGTGCAAGGCTATGAATACGACCAAGGATCGACCCGCCGCGCGATCAGCTACTACGAGGACTTCCTCATTCTGTTCCCCACCAGCAACTACTCTGGCGAAGTCGAAGCCAACCTGAAGAAGATGGAAAACCTGCTCGCCAGCAGCCGCCTCAACCTCGGCGATTTCTATTATTACTTTCGCAACAATAACACGGCTGCACTGGTCTTCTATAACGAAGCAATCAGCATCGAGCCAGACTCCGAAGCGGCCGCAGAAGCCAGTCTGCGTATACAAGATATCGAAACAGGCGTGCGCCCGACCAATCAAGCTAGCATCATTCGCAAGCTATTGAGAGCGGAATAACCTCACCGACCACCTTAATTCCCACTATGAACACGACATCTCACTTTTCACTCGCCCGTGCGCTCATCGGCCTAGTCTTGATAGTCGTGCTGAGTCTTCTGAACGGTTGCGCCAACTACCACCTAGGCACGTCCTCGCAGATCCCGTTCAAGTCGATCTACATCAAACCCGCGACCAATCATAGCTTCGCGCCACAAGCACAATCAATCGTCAGCGCCCAAATTCGAGAAACCTTCATTCGTGATGCGCGCGTCAAACTCGTCGCCAACCAAGCCGACGCCGACGCAGTACTCTACGTCGATCTAACTGACTACGACCGCTCTGCTGGGTCACGTAACAGTACCGACACTGCCATTGCTAATAACTTTTATATTCGCCTCACCGCCGAGGTCGCTCTGTTCGACCAGTCTAAAGGCATTTACTTGTTTCAACAACGCTCCATCCAAGCCGATACAAATGCCTACATTGGCAATCCTTACAGCGACAACACGGGTGCTGACGCCGACAATCAAATCATCTCTTACCAACAGAGTGAGAGCCAAGCGATGGAGCAAATCGCGCGCGAGATCGCCCGTAAGATCACCGACCAAGTGCTCAGCCCTTGGTAAGCGAATTACCGATCATTCAGAGATTCAGCTGCAGATTAGGACGGCTGCCTTCAGTCAGTGCACGACGATACTCCTCGTCCGATAGCGCCTCTCAGTTACGCCTTATTCGTAATCCAGACGCAACCATAAGGCGGCAGCTCAAGCACTCCGCCGAGGTCCTCGTAAAGCTCACCGCTAATAAGGTCGCTCCACGACTCGGTTGCGATCAGATTCAACTCCACCATCGGTATCAGTTGAAGCTCGGCGGAGACATTATGCAGCGCAAAAACACTTTGCTCACGATCTAGACTCTCACGCCAAAAAGCGAAGATCTGATCTGAAAAGTGTAGCGTATATTGGGTCGCGTTGGGATGAAATGCCGACTGCTGACGACGAATCTGAATCAAGCGCTTCATCTCAGCAAAGACAGCTTGATGATGCCGTTCAGGATCAGTCAGTGCAGCTTCAAGATCATTCGCTTGCCATTGATAGCGATTGATCGTCCGCGCTCTCCCGGTTTGCGCCATCCCTTCGCGATGATTTTCAGTACCCAGAAGACTATGGACGTAAATCGCGGGCATCCCTTCGAGGGCCAACATGATCTTATGCGCACAAAGGAAACGCTCAACCTGCAAGCCATCCTCGCCGCCGCCAATCGTTTGCGCCATCGCACTATAGAGCGAGATGTTTGCCTCATACGGCGTCAAGTCCCCGGTTGCCGTGCGACGCATAGAGATCTCACCGCCTGAATCGCGAAGCGTTTCGACCAGCCCATCGAGTTCACTAGCACAGAGCAATCCCTCGGCCGGACGCAGACCGATACCATCATGCGATGCAATAAAGTTCAAATAAGCTCGACCACGACGCGCGGGCGGCATCGACATCATCCATGTTTTCAAATGTTTACAATTGCCACTCAAAATCGAATTCAGCAATAGCGGCGGCAGCGAGAAATTATAGATCAAGTGCGCCTCATTATCGTTACCGAAATAGCTTAAATTCTCGCGATTCGGCACGTTCGTCTCAGTAACAATCACAGCAGATGGCTCGATATTTTCGATCACCACCCGTATCAGCTTAATCAACTCATGCGTCTGAGGCAGGTGTACACAAGTCGAGCCAGACTCCTTCCAAAGGAAGGCAATCGCATCCAAACGGAAGTAACGAATCCCCTGCTCCACGTAATAACGGATAATTCGGACAATCTCTAAAAACACTTCCGGATTGCTGAAATCAAGGTCCACTTGGTCCTCACTAAAGGTGCACCAGACATGCTTCTCGCCATCGGCAGTTTCCACTTTTGTCAACAACGGCGAACTGCGCGGACGAACAACCTTGGATAGATCCTCATAATCCAGACCATTTATAAAGTAATCACTGCCCTTGCCGCGACCTACCAAAAAATTCTGAAACCACCGAGACTCTCGCGAGCAGTGATTAATCACCATATCTGCCATGAGATCAAACTCTTCACTAATCGACGCGAGATCCTCCCAAGTGCCGAGTTCTGGATTGACCGCTTTGTAGTCGATCACCGAAAACCCGTCATCCGAACTGTAAGGATTAAACGGCAACACATGCACACTACTAAACGTGGCTTTGAGGTCACGCATCAGGAAATTCTTCAACTCACGGAGTGGCGCGCGCACCTCACTCACGATCGAATCACCATAGGTGATCAACATCACGTCCGACTCGTCCCATTTACTGGTGCCAAATGCAGTGGACGACGATTGCTCCGACATTCCACCTGCTTCAAAAATCTGCTCAGTAATCGCCTCGGCTCGCTCCGCGCCATAGACCTCGGTCACGTGCTGCGCCATGCGCTGACGCACCCGCTGCGCCTTCGGATTCAGCGATGGATTCGTCACGACCTCCGAACCAAATTCATGGCGATCATCTTCAACCGCCTCTTTGATTTGATGTAATATGTCTGGAACTGCCGCAATCACTCGATTCCAACTCGGCATAAATGGGACATCCATAGACTTTTTAGGATCCAGGAACTCTTCACCTGCTTGCAAAATATTTTCAGCAAATACCTCGACCGTAGACCCTTCGGTGTGACGATCATACTTCAAGCCATTGATTGCCGCATCGCTGTAATAACTATCCACCAAATCTAGCGCGATTCGGTAATAGGCCGCCTTAATCGTGCGAACATGCTCATGCGAGAAAACCTGGCCCTGCGTCGCCATCTTCCGATAGAGCGACTTAGTAATATCACAACTCATCTTTGAAAGCCCACGCGATCGGTCCTCCAATGATAGATCCTGATGCTTGTGATCATAGGTATCCGCCACATCAACCTGGCAAATTTGATTCGTCGCATAGTTACGGTGCATCTCCGAGAGCACTCCCATCTCCAGACCCCAATCAGATGGAATGCGAATATCCTCAATCACATCGGTCTGCAGCGAAAATTCACCTGCAAGCGGGTAGCGAAAACTGTCTAAATAATCGAGGTAGTCATTCGCACCACAAACCTTCTTTAACGCACGAATCAGTGGAGTGACCAACAGTCGACAAACACGCCCATTCATCGAATCATTTGCAACACGAGCGTAGAACCCTTTACAAAACTTATAACTTAACGCTGGGTTCGCCACTGGGTAAATCAGACGAGCGAGCATATCGCGCTTATAGGTCGTAATATCACAGTCATGCAGTGCCACCGCCTTCGCCTTCCCAGCAGCTAGTACGTAACCAAACATATACCAGACGTTGCGCCCCTTGCCCATTTCCTTCGGAGCGAGCCCCTTCTCACTCAGCAACGCATCAATCTTACGCAAGCGCGGGCCATCATTCCAAAGGACCTCAGGCATCTGCGGCAATCGACTAAAAAACTGCAACGCGTGCCGATACTCTGCCTCATTAGCACGATCCAGTCCGACCACGATTTGATCCAAATACGGGACCTCCGCAATCTCATCCAACATGGCAGAAAGCGCAGGCCCCTGCAGCTCGGAATATAGCGATGGCAGCACTAAAGCCATCGGACGCCGCTTGCGAAACTGCATCAAATCAGCCTCCAGCTTTTCGAGTGGCCGATCATTCAGCTGGTGCAGTGTTGTAATTAATCCGTGCTGATGAAAGTCGCCCATATTCTGTGTATTAAAATTAGTAGTTTGAAATCAGGAGTTTTAAGAGTCGCAGACAGTTAAATCGGGATGTTTCACTTCAAAGCCGAAGCCCCAAGCTCATCTTTAATGATAGTTAGAACCGCTTCGTTCCAACCGGCAGTTGCAGGCATCGAAGCATTGAGCACACGCGGTGCTTGCGGCGAAATATGCGGCCCATCCGCATGCGGAATGACCACGGCAATATCTGCCACCTCAAGCATCGCTTGATCGTTTTGGCTATCGCCCAGCGCCACTACCAACCATTCCACATCAGGCATCGCCTTCTGATACAGGGCTTTCACTGCAACAGTGCCACTAGCTTTATCAGCAGGCCCCATCAAATGTAGAAAGCGCCCCCCCTGCAACAGGCGGATGCCGTCTTTCGCTAATGAGCCTTCAAACGCCTTACGCCGCGCTAAAGTATCTTCCCACAAAATCGGCTCCGTCGCATAACGCGACTGAGCGCAGCTCGCCGCGGCAGAACTCAATCCAGTATGCTCGGTAACCATCGCATCCGACCAATCCGCAAAGCCTTCGAACAGGTAACCCTCAGCCTCGCGCAGTGCATGCGCACGGCTCAGTATAAAATCGCGAGAGAGTCCCGTGATCTGAATCCAATCATTCCCCAAACGTTGAAACGTCTGAGGCTGGTCCAGCAAGCCCGACTCTTGCGGTACAGCTAGCAAGCCGCCGTTTTCCGCAACCATAGGTGCAAACGTGCCCAAGCAATGCGCCAAATCCTTCATTTCAGAAATCGTCTTACTCGAATTGAGTACCAACGGGATCCCCAACGTCTTCAGGCACTGTAACGCAGGCCTAGCAGCTTCCCAAGAATAGGAATCATCTAACAGCGAACCGTCTAGGTCGGTCACGACCAACAGTTTCTTTTTCGCAGACATCGCTACAAAAATCAAATTAAGACGCTTCTGAACGAACTGCTACCGCGCCCACCTCGCACGACTCTATCATCAAATGCCAACAAGACCTAGACAGCTCACATAACCATTCAGTAAATTCGCTATAGTGTGTTCGAAGAATAATAAGCGCTGCATACATAAAATTAAGCTATGCAGGAATGATGCCAATTCCAAGGCTCATCAAAGACTTGCCATCGCGAACCTTAAATCACTGCCCAATTTCCCTAACTAATCCCAGCATCACGCGCACCTTCGGCATGTGCTTAAGCCCACCCTCAATCTGCCCAGCACGACTAATAGCACACACAAAATTAGACGATTTCAGAATTGGAAAACCAGTAAAATAACACACACGACTGCACAATATTAAATGGAAGTGGCTCGAGAAAATCGAGAAAATCGAGAAACTCAGCACCACCTTAAAACTTCACAGCGTCAAATATTTCAGTTCCTCGCTTTATTTCAAAATATCAAGCGGCTATCGATAACGAATATTTAACCGATAGTACGATGAACACCTTAGACCTGAGCCGAATCGACGAATTGCAAAGAACCGTCTTCCATCAAGCTACGGTAATAGCACCCGGAGCGTGCAACACCCGCTTTATTCTTGGAGTGACACGCGCCCTGCCCTGCCGGCGTGACTAAATAAAGAATCGAATTCTGCTCACAGTTAATACGAATATCTTCAATTTTCAGATAATCTCCACTGGTCTTACCTTTGATCCACAATTCATTGCGGCTGGTGCTCCAGAATGTCGCCATTCCGCACTCGATAGCAGTCTGAAGGGCCAATTCGTTCGCATAACCAACGATCAGCACCTCGCCTGTCTTGGCATCCTGAGCGATTGCCGGCAGCACATCTGCGCCGCAATTTGCCACTTTACGCAGCTTGGTAAAATCAAGATTAAGGACTGCTCCCTGTTCTAGTTCTTCATGTGTCATGTCTGTGGAGTAAGTTCTCACATACGCCTGAGTCGAGTTTCGAATTCAAATTCTACATGGTTGTAACATGAAGAATTCATGCTAAAACACCCATTTTTCCTTCCAATTCGATCCCATCGGGCCATCGTGCAAGCTTTCACCGTAGAAAAATTCGATACACTAAGCACCTTAAATACATACAATCATGAACACCACCACCACATCTCGTGCTGAAATTCTATCCCAAGCTGCCAACGAAGCCCGTGGGCTTGCGATCGATGCAATCCACGCCTGCAGCTCAGGCCACCTCGGCCTACCACTCGGCTGCGCAGAAATCGGCGCCGTCCTGTTTGGCGACAACGGCCTCCGCTATAATCCAGCTGCACCAAGGTGGCTCAACCGCGACCGCTTCATACTCTCAGCCGGCCACGGCTCGATGTTTATTTACTCATGGCTGCACCTTGCAGGCTATGATCTCTCCTTGGATGAAGTGAAAAACTTCCGCGTACTCGGCTCTGAAACACCTGGTCATCCCGAGTTCGGTGACACTGCCGGCGTCGAAGCCACCACTGGCCCACTCGGCCAAGGGATCGGCAATGCGGTCGGATTCGCGCTTTCCGGCAAGCGTGCAGCGGCACTGTTCAACACCGCCGATCACACCATTTTTAACCAGCACATCTTCGCGCTCAATGGTGACGGTTGCCTGCAAGAAGGCGTTTCCAAGGAAGCGATCGCATTTGCCGGCCACAACCAGCTCGACAACCTCATCCTTATCTATGACTCCAACGACGTCACTCTTGACGCGATGGCAACACAGTCGCAGAGCGAAGATGCTGAAGCGTATTTCATCTCTCAAAGCTGGGATGCGATCACCATTGACGGTCACGATCTAACTGCGATTAAGGAAGCCATCGCTCACGCCAAGTCCAATGACAACGGCAAGCCAACAGTCATCATTGCGAAAACCACAATCGGCAAGGGCATCCCTGAAGTTGCCGGCACCGCAGCCGGTCACGGCGAAGGCGGCGCAAAGTTCGCCACTGAAGCTCGCAATGGACTCGGCCTTCCGGAAGAGACGTTCTTCGTCTCTGAAGGTGTTCGTGCACACTTCGCAGAACAAGCCAAAGTAGGCAAAGCAGCCTTCACTGAGTGGGAAGCAACCTACGCAGCATGGAGTGCCGCCAACCCAGCACTGGCTGCTGAGCTGGAAGCATCCGTCAACGGCGAGATCCCTGCCGACCTCCTTAGCCGTATCCCAGAATTCGATGCTGGCACAGGCTCAGCAACCCGCGCCTCCGGCGGCGTGGTCATGCAGTCCCTAGCTAAGGAAGTGCCACAAGTCATCACTGGTTCCGCTGACCTTTATGGTTCTACCAAAAACTACATCAAAGACGGTGGCGACTTCTCTGCCCAAAACTTCGGTGGTCGCAACATCTGGTTCGGCATCCGCGAACACGCAATGGGTTCCATCTGCAATGGTATCGCATACGACGGGCTCTTCCGCCCAAGTGGCGCAACCTTCCTGGTATTCGCAGACTACCTTCGTCCCG
>JBLHTV010000013.1:0-25493 GCA_047627755.1 Lentimonas sp.
GGCCGCCTTGCGCGATCGCGCGACGGCGCAGGCGCAATGCATTCAAGCGGATAAAGCCGCTGGCATCGTCTGGGTTGTAGTCGCTATCGACGCCTTCCATGGAAGCGATGTTTTCGTCATACAGCGATAGCGGCGACTTGCGCCCGACGGTGGTGACGTTGCCCTTGTAGAGTTTGAGACGCACCGTGCCCGTGACGGTCTTTTGCGAGTCGTCAATCAGAGCCTGCAGTGCTTCACGCTCTGGCGTGTACCAGAAACCGTTGTAAATCATCTCTGCATAGCGAGGGATCAAGCTGTCACGCAAGTGCGCGAGTTCGCGATCCATGGTCAGGCTCTCCATATTACGATGCGCTTGCAGCAGGATGGTGCCGGCCGGGGTCTCATACACGCCACGGCTCTTCATGCCAACGAAGCGGTTTTCAACGATGTCGACACGACCGACGCCGTGCTTACCCGCAACCGCGTTAAGGTGTTTCATCACTGCCGCAGGGTTCATCGCGACGCCATCGACGGCCACACAGTCGCCACGCTCGAAGTCGAGCTCGATGTATTGCGCCTCATCCGGCGCATCTTCCGGATCAACCGTCAGCTTGTACATCGCCTTGTTATCCGGCGTGGTCGGGTCAAACCAAGGGTCTTCGAGAATGCCGGCTTCGTACGAAATGTGCAGTAAATTACGGTCCATCGAGTAGGGCTTCGAAGCGCTGGCTTCGACGTCGATGTTATGCTCGCGGCAGTAATCGATCATCTCGGTGCGACCTGGGAAGGCCTTACGAAAGACCTCCATGCGCCATGGGGAAATGATTTCAAGGTCCGGCGCGAGTGCGGCATAGCCGAGCTCGAAACGCACTTGGTCGTTGCCCTTACCAGTGGCACCGTGGGCGACGGCATCTGCGCCTTCGCGCTCAGCGATCTCGACGTGGGCCTTAGCAATCAGTGGCCGCGCAATCGAGGTGCCGAGCAAGTACTGGCCTTCATAGACTGCATTGGCGCGCAGCATCGGGAAAATGAAGTCGCGGGCAAACTCTTCGACCAGATCGACAGTGTAGTGCGCCGATGCGCCCGTGGCCTTGGCTTTTTCCGCCAAACCATCGAGTTCTTCCTCTTGGCCGACGTCGGCCGCGTAGGTAATAATTTCGGCGTTGTAGTGCTCCTTGAGCCAGCTAACAAGAACGGAGGTGTCGAGGCCTCCTGAGTATGCGAGAACGATTTTCATATTACGTCTAGGAGTTAGGCGAAGCCGATACAGATGCAAGCGGAAAGCAGCGGGAGTTGAGAGTGGTGATGTTAATCGAAGCCAGCCATCGAACGTGGCGTGCGAGTTGACTCGCGCCCGCAGTGCCCCTGAGCCCAACGCAACGGACCAACCCGACGCAGGCCCGCGCAAGCGCAGACACCACGAAATTGACCACCCACTGCCATCAGCCATGGCGCCGCGAGCCGCCGACCACGCGGTGGCGGTCTCTCCCACTGAGCATGGGTGATGTTAATCGAAGCCAGCCATCGAATGTGGCGTGCGAGTTGACTCGCGCCCGCAGTGCCCCAGAGCCCAACGCAACGGACCAACCCGATGCAGGCCCGCGCAAGCGCAGACACCACGAAATTGACCAGCCACTGCTATCAGCCATGCCACCGCGAACCGCGGACCACGCGGAGGTGGTCCCTCCCACAGAGCGTGGGTGATGTTAATCGAAGCCAGCCATCGAATGTGGCGTGCGAGTTGACTCACGCCCGCAGTGCCCCGGAGCCCAACGCAACGCACCAACCCAACGCAGGCCCGCGCAAGCGCAGACACCACGAAATTGACCAGCACCTGCCATCAGCCATGGCGCCGCGAGCCGCGGACCACGCGGTGGCGGTCCCTCCCCACGACTGAAGCTCCCCCCGTCTCACGACCGAGGCAACGATTGAAGTTCCCCCTTCTCACGACGGAGGACACGATGGGTCGTGATACCTAGACACAAAAAAAGCCCTCCGGCGAACCGGAGGGCTTTTGAAATGTAATTTTCTTTACGCTCTAATTAGGCAGGGCCCAATTAGAATGTGAAGAGCAACTCAACAGCTAGTTCGAGTAGGTCTTCATCGTTTGTATTGTTATCCACATCCAACTCACCAGCACTGACCTCTACGATCAGAGCGAGGTTATCAGCAAGCGCTTTGTTGTGAGCCAATGTATACTTCATGGATTCAGCTACACCTGCAACACCATCATCAACTTCTTCATAGCTCACACGGGCTGTTACCGAAGCAGTGTCACTATAAGCGTAGTTAGCCATCAGCAAGCCACTGAGCACATCAACATCATCACTGATGCCACCGAACGAACCATTTTCGCTGTTACCGAAGTTCACTTCAGCAGCGAACAGCCATGCGCCTGTTTCGTAGGTTGTGTATGCGTTGATGATGTAAGTATCACCAGCATCCGCATCTTGAAAGGCACCACCAAGGAATACCGCGACGCCGTTGCCGAGATCCTGCGCGTACGCAAGCTCAACAGCATAGCTGCCATCGTTGTCGTCGCCACCGAGAGAATCGGCACCATTGTCAAATGCTTCGTCTTGGATCGAGATGCCGAAGAAGGAAGTATCGGACTCACGTGTGTATTTCACACCCTGTGCGTAACCTGGAAGGCCAGACACGCTATAGGCTGTGGAGTACTGGTAAAGACCAGTTGGCTCAAACGCTTCGAAGCCAAGCATCGACGCATAGCGACCAGCAGTGATGACATCACCATTGCTCAGTGCATAGTTCACGAACGCTTGCTCAACGAGCTCGCCATCGGCGCCAGTAGGAATCAAGCTGTCACCTTCATACTGAAGGTCGAGTTGAGCAGTGACAGTGTCGAAGTTGAACAACCAGCTGATTTCAACCTGGTCGACTTGGAAGCTGTTTTCACCGCCGTCGCTCGAAGGGTTGTTTGAATCAGTATCCGTGTGTGAGTAAGAGGAGTCTACAAAGCCTTCGAACGAAAGGAAATCGTTAACAACGATTTCACCCATCGAAAAGCTGGAAGCTGCAAGAAATGCAGATGCGATAGCAATTTTGTTTTTCATAGTGTAGTTTTGTTTGTTTGTTTGTTTGTTTTGTTTGTTTGTTTCCCGAAGCAAACAATACAGCTCTATTGAGCCGCTTTGTTTACTTTGAAATTTGGTTTTTGGACGGTCAGTACTTGACCCTTTCTGAAACTCACCTTACCGCGCAATGAATTGCCGTCGTCGCGAATACTGGTTTCATAATAAAAAACTTCATCGACCCGTGGCTTGAGCGAATCCACCGAGCGCGGCGGATGACCCAATGCTTCGACCACTGCAGCCATTGATGCGCCTGGGCGAACGGCCTGCCACTGTTCTGCCTGCGTCCAACGCAGATTGCGCCAAGCGCTGTTGGCTAAAATATCAAACGTCGCCGCATTACCGAGAATCGATGCCTGCGATACATTACCACCGGTGGCAGCCAATGCCTTCACCTGTTTGGTTTCTTGCTCAGCTTCTGCCAAGCGCGTCTCAAGCTCGACCATGCGTGCTTCTGAAACACTCTTTGCTTGTGGACCTTTTTCCGCCGCAGCCAGTCGGGCTTCCATCGCAATCAACCGCGCTTCTAATTGCGCCATACGTGCTGAATTTGCATTTGCATCCGCAGCCACAGCATAAACTGGGGTAAATAAAACTGTCGCAACAAGTGCAACAGCGCAGGCATTATGAAAAGTAATACGCATATGTTGGTGCTCTTAAGGCTTTTTTCACACAACAATGCAAGCCAAAAAAAATAAGCATTTACCTAACTGATTTATCACGCTTAGCTTGCCTGACAGCGGCCGAACGCCGTATCCAAGACTAAACTACACAACCACTCCCATGCATACTGCCCATAAATATAGACTTCTTGGCTCGATACTTGCTTTATTTACGGTGCTTTTTGGCGCATTTGGCGCGCATGCCCTCAAACAAACACTCATCGCAAACGATTCGATCCAAACCTGGGAAACTGCCGTGCAGTACCAAATGTGGCACGCGCTGGGCCTCATCGCCCTATCACTGATCAGCGAACGCCAACCCTTACCAAAAATGACTGGCCCCTGCTTCGTCATTGGCACGCTACTGTTCTCCGGCTCACTCTACGGCTTGGCACTCGACGGACCAAGATGGCTCGGCCCGATCACACCGCTCGGTGGGCTGTGCCTGATCGCCGGATGGGCGCTACTGGCTTATTCGTGCTTAAAAGGCAAATCGTAATACGTACCCGCAAACTCTCGGGGAGGGACGAGCTCCGCCTCGTCCGTAGTGCCTCGCAGCTATCTAGCTGTCACTTTGGGGCAACGGGCTAAACCGACGCGGACTGACTAAACCGATGCGGACCACGCGGTGGTGGTCCCTCCCCAAATACTGAACCCTCAGGGAGGGACGAGCTCCACCTCGTCCGCAGTGCCTCGTAGCTATCCAGCTGACATTCTAGGGCAACGGGCTAAACCGATGCGGACCACGCGGAGGTGGTCCCTCCCCAAATACTGAAACCGACGCGGACCACGCGGAGGTGGCCCCTCCCGAATACAAAAACCCTCGGGGAGGGACGAGCTCCGCCTCGTCCCTCCCCGAGGGTATACATAAATCCATGGACGCGATGAATTAAATTCAACCATCGGCCCTGATCTATGATTGAATCCTGAAGCCGCACCATGTAACTACTGAACTTATGCCTAATACACTCGAAGCACTCAAACAACTTACAACCGTCGTCGCCGACACCGGCGACTTCGCAACATTGGAAGCCTATGCGCCGCAGGATGCGACCACCAACCCGTCGCTGATCCTCAAGGCCCTGCAACAAGAAGCATATTTACCGGTGCTCGATGCCGCAATCGACGCCACCAAGGACTCAGGCAAAACTGACGAAGCGCGCATTGACCTCGTCATCGATCACCTACTGGTCGGATTCGGGCAAAAAATCCTCGAGATCGTCCCTGGCCGCGTCTCGACCGAGGTGGATGCCTGCCTGTCGTTCGATATCGACAAGACCATCGCCAAAGCCCGCGAGTTGATTGCGCTCTATGAGTCAAAGGGCACGCCGCGCGAACGCATCTTAATTAAACTAGCCTCGACCTGGGAAGGCATCCGCGCCGCCGAGATCCTCAAAAAGGAAGGCATCCGTTGCAACATGACGCTACTGTTCTCGCTGGTGCAAGCGGTAGCCTGCGCCGAAGCGGGCGCACAACTGATCTCGCCCTTCGTCGGCCGCATTCTGGATTGGTATAAAGCCAAGACCGACAACGACTATACCGCAGCGACCGACCCCGGCGTCATAAGCGTCGGCGAAATCTACACTTACTATAAGAAATTTGGCCACGACACCGAAATCATGGGTGCCAGCTTCCGCAACATCGGCGAAATCCTTGAACTGGCGGGTTGCGACCTGTTGACCATCAGCCCGAATCTACTCGAAGAGTTGCAAGGGATGAACGTCGACGTGCCACGCAAACTGGACCCAGAGGCAGCCAAAACGGCCAATATCGAACAGATCGACGTGTCCGAGGCATCCTTCCGCTGGCTACTCAACGAAGATGCGATGGCCACCGAAAAACTCGCCCAAGGCATCCGCGTGTTTGGGCAAGATATGCTCAAGGTACGCGCCATTGTTACAGCGAAGCTCGGATAGGCGACGCATTCGCCACTCCAACGCTCCCCGATCTTACGATCGAGGCCACCAGACCACGTGGCCTCCGTCGTCAGACGGGGGAGCTCTGCAGCCAGCACGTCGACCCACTCCACCGCCCCCCGATCTCACGATCGAGGCCACCAGACCACGTGGCCTCCGTCGTTAGACGGGGGGGGCTCTGCAACCAGCACGTCGCCCCACTCCAACGCTCCCCGATATTACGATCGAGGCTACCAAACCACGTGGCCTCCGTCGTTAGACGGGGGTTCGTGGCAAGAAGCTGCCAAGAAGCACAACAAACACCAACGCAGCTTGCCAAAACCACACGAGTGAACATCAATCCTCGCATGGCATATGAACACACCTCCACAAGACGCGTTGAATTCTCCGAAACTGACATGGCTGGCCTTGTGCATTTTTCGAATTTTTTTAAATATATGGAAACTGCCGAACGCGATTTCTTCGAGGCCGCGGGCGTGGACCTGATCAACACAGAGCCTGGCGAATTAGTCGGCTGGCCGCGTGCACGCGCTGAATGCAAATTCACCGCGCCGCTGCGCTTCGGCGACAGCATTGACATCCACCTCGCAGTCAAGGCGGTCAAAGATCGCTCGATCGACTACCAATTTCGCATTTTCCGTAAGAATGCAGACGGTAGCCGCACCCAGACCGCCAAAGCGCACCTCACTACCGTCCTGACTAAGCTCGTCGAAAATGGCGAGCTGCAGTCGATCGAGATCCCAGAACATGTACGGGCGCGCATCACCGAAGCCCCTGCAGCCGTACTCGCCCGCCCCGGCGCCGTCTAAACAATCGTTGCAAACAGCACCCAACCAACAACGAGCCACCAACCACTCGCCCATGAAACCGCACGCTCTCGTCACCAACGACGATGGAATCGATTCCATCTTTCTGCATCGCCTCGTCGATGCGCTGCTGCCTGATTTTAGGGTGAGCGTCGCTGCGCCAGCTTTTGAGCAAAGCTGGATTGGTCGCGCCGTCACTCGACACGGCGAGATCGAAGTCATCCATAGTCCGTCACTTTTTCCAACGGGCGTCGAGGCCTGGGCGATCAGCGGCACGCCGAGCGACTGCGTCAACATTGCACTCGGCAACCTACTGCCGCAACCACCCGACATTGTCCTGTCTGGCATCAATATTGGCTTCAACACCACCCAGACACTGATCCTCAGTTCGGGAACCGTGGCTGGCGCGATTGAAGGCGCACTGTGGAATCTGCCCGCCATTGCCTTTAGCAAATGTGTGCCGAATCATTTGTTTGCCAACATCCAACAAAACAAGGGCCAGGCCGAGGGCGCCTTCGCCGACTCTCTGGCCGCTGCAGCCGAGCATGCACGGTGCATCGCGCTAGAAACACTCAAGCAGCCACCAGCCAAGGGCACAGTGGTAAACATTAATTTCCCAGCCAGCACAAATACTGACAGCCCAATCGAACAAACCGTGCCCGCCAAGATCTACCTTGGCAGCCTCTACGCGCAGAGCAGCCCCGGCAAATACAGCTTCCGCTACTCGGACGGCATCACCGCCGAGCCCGACCCGCAATCGGACCGCGAGGCACTGGAGCGCGGCAGCATTAGCTGCAGCATCCTTGACTTTGCGCGCATCGGCCAACGCAGCTAACTACATCCACCACTCCCACACCGCTCTCTTTCCACTCTCGACCCCATTTTAGAGTTGTGTGCGCGACTACCAAAAAATATGCCACTATAGATGAATTGCTCCTTCACTCAGAGATATTTTGCCACTTTTAATACTTCATTAAAAGCACTGCTGTTATGCCTACTGACGCTCATGCTCGGATTTTCGTTGTCCGCACAAGAGCGCGATGAGCTTCATCGTGGCACCTGGCAAATCGACACACCCGAGAACGGCGCACTCATCCTCATCGTCAAGCGCAATGGCCTCGCCTCGTATTTCTCGGGTGACAATGCCGACCGTACTGTTTATCGGGGCAACTGGGATAGCAATGACAGCGCCACCACCTTAACCTGGGAAGACGGCAGCACGCACCGCATCACGCGCGACAGCCTCGGCTACGCAATCGCTTTTCAGGACGCCGCTGGAGTCGAACAATATACGACCCAAGCACAACAGGTACCCAAGGAAGTCCTCGGCCAGTGGGCAAAGGCGCCCGCTAAGCCAGACGAGCAAGTCTCTGATCGCGACAAAGCCAAAGGCTTCTTTGGCACATGGGAAATCAAAACTGACGCCAGCACTCACTACATCGTCGTCGAGCCCAACCGTTCCGCAGCAAGCAACTGGAGCCCCGGCAATGCCAGCAGCACAGGCCTACGCGGCTCATGGGCAAAGCAAGGCAGCGAACTCCACCTGATCTGGGACACCGGCCACTACGGCATCCTCAAGCAAAACGACCGCGACTTCTCCTTTAAGCTGATCTCCCCCGGCACCCGCATCGATCAGGACGCGTCCGAACTGTACAGCGCAAGCCGCACCAACGACGACAATCTACCGGCCGCGTGGCAAGCAAACTACCAAGCAGAAAAAGCCGCCAGCACTGGCGGCATCGCCTTCTCCAGCCGTAAAAATGCCAACTTATTTTATCGTGGGACCTGGATCATTCAGCGCAGCGCAACCACCTTCGAACGGATTGAGATCAGCCGTTTCGGCGGACTCGAAACTTCAGTGGACAACAGCCTCGAGGGCACGTGGCGCATGACTGGCCAAGACATCTTTATGCGCTGGGACGATGGTATGCGTACCGTGCTCAGCCCTGTTGGCCAAGGCTTCCTGCTCTACCACTATAATCCTGGGCGCCCACTCGACGGCGTGCCGACAAGCATCTTTGCGGCTACACCGAATGACGCGGCCAAATTTGCCGCTCACATGCAGGGCCGCCAAGACGTCGCCCAGCAAATGCGCAACCTCGCCGAAGCCGCGGGGGTAACGACCAATCCAGTCGACACCGGATGGGGCCAGACATTTATGCGCTGGGCTTGGCCATTCAGCGAAGATGAGCAGCCACAATCGACCGAAGCACTGCTACAGGAAAGCTACGAAACCTCTGGCACGCTCGACCCATGGTGGTGGCCGTTCTGGAGTGAAAAACCAAACAGCGCAGTTTTGCCAGAGGCCGATACGACCACTGCAGTTGCAACCGAAATCATCGAAATTGAAATCGCCGAATCAAGCGACGAAGCCGTCATCACCGAGGCGCTTGAAGTCGCCAACAACGAAGCAACCGCCACCGATAAGACTGCAACAGCCAAGCCAGCCAAGCGAAACTGGCAATGGCCGTTCTAATCTTCGTCGTCACCGCACATAACGTTTTCCACACATCGACAAACGGCAACGACAGAGCGTTGCCCTCCATTTTTAATTTACACATCTATTATGACCACAGCGACCAACCACTCCGCCTTGAACGCGTCTCCACTCGCGAGCATCGATCCTGAAATCTACGCCGCTATCGCCGCGGAGCGAAAACGCCAAGAGAGCCATATCGAGCTCATCGCATCGGAGAACTTCACCTACCCATCCGTATTGGAAGCTCAAGGTAGTGTCCTGACCAACAAATACGCCGAGGGCTACCCCGGCAAACGCTACTACGGCGGCTGCGAACAGGTCGACGTCGTTGAAGAGCTCGCGATTGAACGAGCCAAAGTACTGTTCGGAGCTGACCACGCCAACGTGCAGCCACACTCAGGCAGCCAGGCAAATGCCGCAGTTTACTTGTCCGTGTTGCGCCCAGGGGACAAGATTCTGACCATGAATCTCTCCGACGGCGGCCACCTCACACACGGCCACCCAATGAACTTCAGTGGCATCTACCACGAGGTCGTCAATTACGGCGTCGGGGTCGAAAATGGCCGAATCGACTATGATGCGATCGCCGAAACCGCACGCGCCGAGAAGCCGAAGATGATCACTGTGGGCGCATCTGCCTACTCGCGGATCATCGACTTTGAGCGTGTGGCCGAAATCGCCCGCGAAGTGGGCGCCTACCTAATGGCCGACATCGCGCACATCGCCGGTCTGGTCGCAGCAGGGGTTCACCCCTCTCCCGTGCCACATGCCGACTTTGTTACCACCACTACACACAAGACACTGCGCGGCCCACGTGGCGGCCTGATTCTGTGCAAAGCAGAACACGCCAAAAAGATCGACACCGCAGTCTTCCCCGGCACCCAAGGCGGCCCATTGATGCATGTCATCGCAGCCAAAGCGGTGTGCTTCAAAGAAGCGGCGACCGCCGACTTCAAAGCCTATCAAGCACAAGTCGCCGCCAATGCCAAAGCACTCGCAAATGCATTGATCGAGCGCGGCCACCACATCGTCAGCGGTGGCACCGACAATCACCTGATGATGATCGACCTGCGTAAAAAAGACCCTGAACTAACGGGTAAAGTCGCGCAGATCGCTCTGGACGCAGCCAACATCACTGCCAACAAAAACACCGTCCCAGGCGAAACACGTAGCCCCTTCCAAACGAGTGGTATCCGCCTCGGCACCCCGGCAGTGACCAGTCGCGGCATGGTCGAGGCCGACATGCTCCGGATCGCTGAAGCAGTTGATCTGGTACTCAGCGCACCGACCGACGAGGGCGCGATCGCCCAGGCACGCGCGATTGCCGAAGACCTCAGTGCGAAATACCCGCTGCCGTATCCAGCGTAGCTCAAGGTTCGCGGCGACAGACGCAGCAACAATTCTCAAAGAAGCCCACGCCCGCGTGGGCTTCTTTTTTTTATTTAAGCCATTAGCATTGAGCGACGCAGACATTGCCACGCCATCTCCGGCAGCAGACCGTACTGATGAAACAGGCAGGAATGCCGGTATCACCTCTAAGGAAATCACACATCACCATAAATCGGCCCCAAAAAGAGTTGGACATACCGAAACATACAGCGTATCTTAAGTCCTTAATCTAATAGCTGATTTAGCTGTCACGCGTACCCCAACGATTTTATTATGATCATGAATACAAAAAAATCCCCACGTTCAGGCTTCACCCTGATCGAGCTCCTCACTGTTATCGCGATTATCGGCATTCTTGCTGCGATCCTTATTCCCGCGGTCGGCAAGGTCCGCGAAGTGGCGAACAAGACAAAATCTGCATCCAACATTCGCTCAATCGCGGTGTCGTATGCCACCTATTCTACATCTGGCGGGCGGGTGCGCACGCTTAACTCAGCTAAACTAACCGCGGCTGGCTTTACCGATGACATCTTCGGCGTCGGTTCTTTCCTCGCTAAGCAAGTCGACCTAACTGACGCATCCATTTGGATCATCGGATCCGACCCAGCCGTCGCAGACTACACCGCTACATTACCTGCAGTGGTTGGCTTTCGCAACCCTGCCAATGTTTATGAAAACTCAACTGAGTGGGTAAGCGGCGTCCCCATCGGCTACGATTTTGCAATCGGAATCAGCGGCAATGCACCGACCTCCACAACACCTCTCACATGGACCCGCGGAATGGACGCAGGAACGGGCACATGGGGCAAAGATACGCCTTGGGGCCTCGGCGGACACATCGCCTTCCTCGACGGACACGTTCAATTCTATACTGAACTCGGCACGGAAGATGGACAACTCGTGAATCCAACAAATGGTCAGCAAACAGTCAGTATGAGCGACATCTACACCTCGGAACAAATCAAAGAAGCACCGACGTACAGCCCAGGTGGCTAAGTTAACATTTTAGTTAGATTTTCTAAAAAACCCAGACTCATTCGAGTCTGGGTTTTTCTTTGCCTAACCATCGACTTTGACATTGTTGCCATACCGCAAAACTCGCTAACATCGTCGCTCATTCCTACCACCACCAAACGATCTACCGACCCAAAAGTTAGTCACTCGCAAAATGCCACTCACACTTGGACTTTTCTTTGTTTATCTTTGTAATTTTGGGATTTTGGGATTGTTTAACGCGCCGCTCATCCTTTAGTTAGAACTCATAATGCCCGACCCGATTTTCATCCTTGGCCACAAAAATCCTGATGCCGATGCGATTTGCTCTGCAATCGCTTATGAAGCGTACAAGCACGCCATCGGTGAAACCGAGTATGTTGCGGCTCGCTGCGGCAATTCGAATGCACGGATCGACGCCATCTTAGAGCGCTTCAACGTGCCCCTGCCCCGCTTCATCGGCGATGTAACTCCGCGCGTGGAAAACATCATGCACTTGGAAGTGCGCTCAGTCACCAAAGATAGTACCTGCGCCGAGGCACTCGAGTTGATCGATAAATATGACGTGCGCGCCGTGCCCGTGGTCGATGACCAGGGCCGTCTCGAAGGCATGATCTCCATTTTCCAGTTGGGCGAATTCTTTATACCCAAGCCAAGTGAGCCGATGCAGATGCGCCGGGTGCACACCTGCATCGGCGCCATCATTCGCTCGCTCAGTGCCACCGTGCTGCATCAAGATCGCGCTGACGTGGTCGAAGAACTATTCGTCCGCGTCGGCGCCATGGACATTCGCACCTTCGACAAAAACCATAAGGAGAGGGGCACCAACGCCAACACCAGCATCATCGTCGTTGGCGACCGCCGTGACATTCAGGAGCGCTGCCTACAGCTCGGCATCCGCCTGCTGGTGATCACCGGCAGCCTCGCAGTTGACGCCGACATTATTGAGCGGGCCAAAGAACGGAACGTTTCGCTGATCATTAGCCCTTATGACTCTGCCTCCACGTCTTGGATCATCCGCACCGCCACCCACATTGATTCACTGATCGATACCGAAGTGAAGTGCTTCAAGGCCGAAGATCAGATCGAATCCGTCAAGCGCCGGATCTCCAATTCCAACGACTTGCTTTACATGGTCACCAACGAGGACATGAAGCTAGTCGGCGTGTTCTCTAAAAGCGACATTCTGCGCCCCAGTCGCACACGCATCGCGCTGGTGGACCACAACGAGCTCAGCCAAGCCGTGAACGGTGCTAAGCAGGTGCAAATCACCGAAATCCTAGACCACCACCGCCTCGGAAACATCCCGACGGATCAACCCATTCTATTCATTAATCGACCAGTCGGCTCGACCTGCTCAATTATCGCTGACCTGTATCGCGCGCGATCGTTGACACCGACGCCAGCCATGGCAGGCATGATGATGTCTGGGATCATCTCTGACACCCTCCTGCTGAATAGTCCAACGACGACTCCCCTCGAAAGCGAACTGCTCGATTGGCTCTCGCCGATTGCCGGAATCTGCGCCGAAGAGCTGGCGAACCTAATTTTCTCATCCGGCTCAGTGATTATCAATCACTCCCCCGAAGAAGTCGTTTGCTCAGACTGCAAGAGTTACTCCGATGGCGACATCAGATACTCGGTTTCTCAGATCGAAGAACTTGGATTTTCTAATTTCTGGAAATACGAAAATGCCCTCGACCTTGCGCTCGAAGCCTACCGCAAACAAGAAGGGATGCTCTTTAGCTTCCTGCTAGTGACTGATATTAACACCCAGGATTCACTGCTCGTGGTGGCTGGCAGCGACGACCTCAAGGGCCAGATCAACTATCCACAGAAGGGCCAAAACAACATTTACGATTTAGCGGGAATCGTTAGCCGCAAGAAGCAACTGATCCCCTACATTTCGACGCTACTGAAGACCATGGGTGTGACTGGGTAAGCTGGCAGCGCAAGTCACTCAGGCAGCTCAATCCGAAAAGAACACTCCCCGAGCTCCCTCGTACGGCACGCAACCAAGCCTTCGCCGATCTCGGCAATGAGCTCAGTGTTGACTGCCGTCCATGCGAGCGGCGACGATCGCATGCAGCTCGTCGATGAACAGCCGAATGCGCCCCTCGCTGGACTTCACTTCAGCTAGAAACGCCTTTAGACGCTCCTCCAATTCGCCGCGGTACTTGGCACCCGCAGTCAGCGAACCCATGTAGAGGGTAAAATGTTTTGTCTTTGAGCCCTGCAGAGACATCGCCACCGACAATACGCTGTGCGAGGCCTTCAAAAATCGCAGTCTTACCGACGCCAAGCTCAGCGATTAGCACCAGATTTTTTTTGCCTATTGCAACAGGATGCAAATCACTCGGCGGATCGCTTCATCACGTCCAATCACTGGGCCCATTCTACCCCTGCACGACCGCTCGACCAGATCGAGACCGTATTTCTCCAGCACCTAGCAAGTAGTTCCTGAATGACGGCCACCACGAATTTAACAATACGTAACGCTTTAAATAGTCATAGCGCCTTATTATGATCGTGTGTAAACCTCCAAGAACTGGCCGAGCTTGCTACTCGAGTCCGCGTGCAAGAGTCTGAGCAACCAGTGTTCGGTACTGACAAGCTCATCCTTCAAGTTGATTTATGATCGCTCAATAGGCTGGGCACAATGCCACCTCCGTATTGAACCAGAGCGAGGAGAAGATGACAGACGTCGATCACCTCCTGCCCGTGACGACGCGCAAGGTTTTGCGCCTCCTGCACCGCAAAAGCAAATTTCTCAGTAAATATGTTAAAATCAATATTCACACCTAATTGCGATGAATGACTCTCGACAGCGTTAGCGTATCTGACCACTTATTGAGAGAGTATGTCGCGCCTAAAAAAACCCGCACTCGCTTATCTAAGCGCCACACTCATCGTGGCGGCTGGTTGTCAACTATCCGCGTTTGAACAAGGTACCTATTTTATTTATCAGTTGGTCGAACATAGTGACGCACCAGTCATCGACAATCGCCTCGCAGTAGACAGCAAACTGTTCACCAAAGCAAAAAAGGCTGCAGTGACACGCACGGCCGAAGTATCAGAGTTCGAGATAGACTTCACCTCTCTGGGCAGGACTAAAACCTCCGGCTTTGAGTCCACCCAGACATTCAATACTGATCTGGAAACGACGAGTGAGGCATCGACCTTTGACATTGGCACGCAAGAGTCGGTCTCACTTTTTTGATGATGAGCCACAGAATGTGGGAAGCGCTTTTCATTGCCCGCTAAGTCGAAGTAAAAGACCACGAATTGACATCAGTGGAAGGTATCAAGTTCGGCAAGAAGCAGTTAGCTGAGAGGGACGACCTCCGTGTCGTCCGCATTGCCCCTGACCGTAGGGTGCTGCGGTCCGCGCGGAGGCAGACCCTCCCCTGCGGGCCACTCCATATTGCTTCGCCATCTGCTAAGTCGAAGCAAAAGACCACGAATTGACTTTAGTCGCAGGCATCAGACCTGGCAGGGAGCAGTTAACTGGGAGGGACGACCTCCGTGTCGTCCGTATTGCCCCTGACCGTATGCCACTGCCGCCCACGCCAAAGCTGGCCCTCTCTTTAGGGCCCACCCGAGGTTGCTTCGTGATTTGCGTCAGGCCTCCGTCAAAGTTGCGCGTTCGAGGTTCAAAGCCCGAATGCGCTACGCCTTGTTGACCTTCGCCGCTCGTTTTCGGTTCGGATAGAGCGTCCGACAGATTGGACAGATGGTGCCATCGCAGCCACGCGCCGAGCAATACTCACGGCCGTAATAAATAATCTGCAAGTGCAGGGCATTCCAACTCGCCTCAGGGAACAGCCGCTTCAGATCACGCTCGGTCTGTACTACACTTTTGCCTCCTGTTAAGCCCCAGCGCTGGGCCAGGCGATGAATATGCGTATCGACCGCAAACGCTGGTACGCCGAACGCCTGCGACATAACCACCGACGCGGTTTTATGCCCCACCCCCGGAAAGGTCTCCAGTATCGCCATATCAGCAGGCACCACGCCGCCATGATCTTCGACCAGCATCCGCGACAGACCAGCGATGCCCTTTGACTTCATCGGCGACAAGCCACAGGGACGTATGATCTGGCGAATCTCCTCCACCGACACCTGCATCATCGCCTCCGGCGTATCCGCGCGCGCAAACAGTGTCGGCGTGATTTGGTTGACCCGCACATCGGTGCACTGCGCCGAGAGCAACACCGCGATCAGCAATGTATACGGATCCTTGTGATCCAACGGGATCGGCTGATTGGGGTACAGCTCCTGCAAACGTTGAAGGACATATGCCGCGCGCGCTTTTTTAATCATAGGAATATTGATACATTCGCATGCGACTGTGCACCACGAAAAAATGTATCGACGATGACTGCAGGAGCACACTGCATTTCAGAATGGAGCGAGGGCGACTCGCCCTCATTACTTGGATCACCTCGGTGAGTCCCTACACTCCGATCACTGATCACAAGAGGCTCCGAGGAGAACTGCCAAAACGCCACCATCAGGATCCCAGCCAGCCGCACCCCACCGGACTATAAGACTTCACCGTTCACACTTCGTAACGATAGATCAGAACACAGAAGCCGAGCAGAGATTCAAGGATCAGTTCGAGCATAATGGATAGGATTAAAGCGTCCTATATTCCCATCATTACCTTACGCACTGATGGAAGAATACGACCTCATTCCTCCGGACTTCGGTGCAACTCACACCAACAATTAATACCGGATCAAATGGACTCAGAAGTCTTGCTCGCACTCTCAGTTGGGTTACCCTTCTTTTGAATGGCTAGATTTTTTCGAGAGATTTCATTCATCATTGCGCTCACCGCACTGGGCGCAGCATTCTCTCTATTCAGCGGACTCGCGCCCCTGCCTTGGGCAAAGCCTGAGTTAGCCGCGGGCGAGATTCAGCCTATCGATGCACGGGCACTACAGGTCATCTGGATCGATGCACGCAGTGAAGCTGACTACCACACCGAGCACATCCCTGCGGCAATTAATCTGGATGAAGACCACTGGGAAACTGGCATCATCGAGCTCATGGACGCATGGCTCACGCAACCGCGCCCAATCGTGGTATATTGCGGCAGTGAACGCTGCGACACGAGCAAGCGGATTGCCGAGCGCCTACGCGAGGCCCTACCAGATGCTGAAGTTTATAGTCTGAAAGGAGGATGGGACGCATGGCTACGATAATTAACAAACACCTTTTCGTGCTGCTCGCTCGCCTCGCACTCGCCGGCGTGTTCGTGACGGCTGCCCTGCCTAAAATTGAAGATCCGGCCGCATTCGCAGGCTCTGTGGACGCGTTTCGGGTGATCGACTCTGGGCTTTCAGGCTGGGTCGCTCTATGCTTACCATGGCTAGAGCTCGTGCTTGGGATCGGGATCCTACTGCCGGTGATCCGACGTACCAGCGGCGCCCTGATTGGGCTCTTGCTGCTACTCTTCATCACGCTGCATCTCAGCGCATGGGCCCGCGGACTCGACATTAGCTGTGGTTGCTTCGGCGCGGAGACCGGCGAAGCGAGCGCCGATTATCGCTGGCTCATCCTGCGTAATCTACTCCTGCTGGGCGCCGTGATCTTGGTGCACAAGCAAGACCGACGGAACAACAACGTGGCACCACGCCCATAAGAAACAGCTTCACGCTTGCACCGGATCCGCACACAAATATTTATATTACTCATTATGTTTAAGCATCTATCCGCAGCCTTCCTGACCATTCCTCTGCTTGCACTCTTCCTGCCAGCAGTTGGCGAAGCGTCGAGGCTTGATTGGAATCAAACCGAGGCACGAATCGAGCTCAAACCGGACGAGGAAGAAGCACGTGCTGAATTCGTCGTGACTAACAAAGGCGACGAGACGGTGCGTATCGCTCGAGTCAAGACCAGCTGCGGCTGCACCAGCTCGATCCTGAATCAAAAAATCATCAAACCCGGCGAATCTACTACGATCACCGCCATCTTTAATAAGGGCAAACGCCAAGGGCTGAACCACAACAAGCTTGAGGTGTTCCTCGATGATCAAGCCGACGCGGTAGCGACACTGCAAATGATCGTGCAAGTGCCAAAGCTTGTCGATGCACAGCCACAAATCGTCTACTGGAACTCGTCCACCTCCAGAACCGAGCGTCACATTCAAATCAAGCTCGACAAGCGCTATGTCAACGAGATCACCAGTATCGAGTATGATCATGCCACGCTCACGATCACAGCAGAGCCCGACCCCGATGGCCGCGCGGACCGCATCCTCCACATCCTGCCGAAATCTTTTGAGACGCAGATTCGCGAGACGGTGCGAATCCACGCGCGTGGCGAAGACGGCATAAAAGCTGAAGCCAGGCTACACATTTTCGTGCAGCCTTAGGTGGAGCAGCCCCGCGGCGATCACGAATGGCTGACCACAGGGATGAGGGCGACTCGCCCTCGTTCACAGCGGCATTGGCTCAATGTGGGCGAGTCGTCCATGCTCGGCACCGAAAACTCATGAACCATCACTGATTGATAATTTAATACTGAGCTCGAACCAACGACCAACCGTGATACCCTTCTCCCGCGAAAAAGTCGCTACTTACCAAGATCATATTGATCGATACGCTTGCGTAGCGTGGCCCGCGTCATACCCAGTATTTCAGCGGCTTTGACTTGCTTACCCCCCACGTCTTCGAGCGTGCGCTTGATGATTTCGCGCTCGGCGTGTTCGAGTATATTGGTGCCATGCGCCTCACGCAGTTGCTTATAGACTTCGGCAAACGGCTCGCCGAAAAGCATACTTGGGACTGCATCCGCCGATGGCCCTTCAGCATGTGGCACTTCGATTGAACCGACAGATTGGGCCCGGTCATCAATATTTGAAAAAATATCACCTGCCGGCGTTGCTGATGCAGACGCATCGACACTTCCGACTGCGGAGAGGAGTTCCCGCGGCAAATCTTTAATTAAAATTGTATCACTCTGCGCCATCACCGCACTTCGATAGATCAGATTCTCCAGCTCGCGGACGTTGCCTGGCCAAGTGTATTTTGACAATACAGTCATCGCCTCAGGCGAGATCGCCTTGGTCCCCGCTTTACTATCACGAGCGAGTCGCTTGAGCATAAAATCGACTAACAGTGGCACATCCTCCAAGCGCTCACGCAAGGGCGGCAGTTGAATGCGCACCACATTTAAGCGGTAATAGAGATCTTCTCGGAAAGTCTTATCCTGGACCATCGCTTCGAGCGGTTTATTGGTGGCCGCGAGCAGGCGCACATCGACCTTGACGGTCTCACTACTGCCGACGCGCTGAATCTCGCCTTCCTGCAGGGCACGCAGAATCTTGGTCTGCGTGGCGAGCGCCATATCGCCGATCTCATCGAGAAAGATGGTACCACCATCGCAAAGCTCAAACTTACCAATGCGCTGCGTCGTCGCGCCCGTAAACGAGCCCTTCTCGTGGCCGAACAATTCACTCTCGATCAAATTATCAGGAATCGCAGCGCAATTGACCGCGATATAAGGCTTCTGCGCACGCAGACTGTTTTGAAAAATCGCACGGGCGATTAACTCCTTCCCTGTACCACTCTCGCCGGTGACCATCACCGTCACTTCACTAGCGGCGACCTGACCGATCATTTTAAACACCGCCTGCATCGCAGACGAACTGCCGATAATACCGCCCTCGATCTCCTCCGCGCTCAGCCCCTCGGACTTCTCGCCTTGGTTCGCACGGTCAAGATCGCTCGACGCCGCCAGAGCCGAATCGATCAACGACAGGATCTTTTTCGGGTCAAAGGGTTTCATGATGTAGTCGAACGCGCCGAACTTCATCGCCTCAATGGTGGTCTGAGTCGTGCCATAGGCAGTCATCAAGATAATCATCGCATTCGGGTTTGCCCCGCGCAGATGTTGCAGGGCTTCAATCCCACTCATGCCTCCCATACGATTATCCAGCAGGATCACGTCCGGCCCATGCTGCTCAGCCATCTGCAAGCCCTCCTCCCCGCTATCCGCCTCGATGAAGTTGCATGTACGCGCCGAAAGAACACGCTTGAGAGAATAACGAAGGTCATCGTCATCATCGATGACGAGAATAGTAGGTGTGTTTGATGTGGAAGCCATGACTGCTGAAAGTGGAAGATAATCTGTTAAGCACTGCAGGTGATGGCAAGAAGGATGATCATTTGATTTTTTCGAGAAAAAAGTCAAAACGCCCACGCAACTAAACCCAAGTAAACCCACTGGGCCGTTCACGCAAATTTAACCAGTCAAGTAACTCAACAAAAAATCGTCATTTACACTCGCACTTGTGTGAAAAATCCGTCTATTTCAGCGCTAGAATTGATGATAACTCACTGCGTTATAGATAGACAAAATTCCCGCCTAGATGGCTTTGCACTGGTACTCGCGCTACTACTGATGGCCTTCGTTCTATTGCTGCTCCTCTGCATGACGACCCTTCTGCAAGTCGAGAGCCGAGCGGCCAGCAACAGTCTGCAAGTATTACACGCACGCGAGAGCGCACGTCTCGCGCTGATGCTCGCGATCGGCGAACTCCAGAAACACGCTGGCCCCGACCAACGCGTGACCGCTCGCGCCGACATCCTCGGCGACGGCAATTTCGTTCCGTCTACTAAGTTCTGGACTGGCGTGTGGGACACAACCGATCCGACCGCCGCGCCGACGTGGCTGGTGTCAGGTGAAAATGTCGATCCTAGCATTGCATCCATAGACACAATGCAACTGGTCGGCACTGGCTCGGCAGGCACCGACACCACTCAACATGTCACCGCCCCAAGGCTCGAAGTCCTTGATAGAAATGGCAATGTCTCTGATGAAATCGCATGGTGGATCAGCGATGAGGGCGTGAAGGCGAGCGTCGGCACCTTACCGCTGAACCTGCGAGAAAAACCGCACTTCCTAAAAGTTGAATCCGTTGATGACCTACAACTCCTGATCGCCTCAACCCAAGGACTTGAAGCCATTTTTAGTAAGTATGATCGCTATACTTCCGCAGATGCATCCACGCTTGGTCGAATCAACTCGGTCGAACAGCTCTTAGCCCAACCAGACTTCCTCGAAGCCAATGCTGATTTCTCAGACGAAGCGCCCTTCCACGTTTTGACCCCAAGAAGCTACGGTGTGCTAGCAAACACACTCACAGGCAATGAGGGCGGATTGATGCAAGATCTCTCATTATTTCCTGCACTTTTAGGAGATGGGTTGAAGGAATATATCGAAATTGGAGAAGAACATGCTGACATACTGGGGCAATTGAATGATCCGGTCGCGAGCAAACGACTCTTCACGCAAATTCAAGGCCTCGATGACATTGGCCCACTGAATGACGGCGACATCGCAATGCCAATCATACCGGTGCTGTCGAACTTCATGATGGCATTTACGATTACCAGTCAGGAACCAGTTTCAGCAAATCCGAATTTCGTATTACGCGCCCGGTTCTTCTGTGAATTCTGGAATCCATTTTCACATACGCTGTCCATGAATTCTGCCGGCGGCGACCCCATCGATTTAGAATTAGAAATCACAGGATTACCGGAGGTCACAGTTGAGCGTGTTGGTAGTGCAATTGTAAGTGTAAGTGCCCCCATTAATCTACAAACCTTAATGAGCGACCCGAGCAGTCCAGACAATGCGATGACCATACGGCTAGTGAACGACATAAACGAGCCATGGCTACCAGGCAGAAGCAAAAACTGGGTTGGAATCGAAACGACTATCGATCCCGTCAGATCACCTTATCAATCGATCGTCACGTTAAATAAGCAATGGGATAAAAATGAGAATACGCTCGGAAAAACGGGCCCAACAGGCAAGCCATCTGGGATCGACACGGGCGAACCTAGGTTCCCTGGAAGTCTACTACATACTAGCCCAGACGAGCATACATTACGCATTAAAATTTATATCAAATCCGACACGGATCGACAGCTTCTAGCTGACCTCGACGGGTTTGTATATGAGCCCGTATCCACTCGGCCCTCCGGCTATGGCAACACACATGCTAGCACAACATTTGGTTATCATATAATGCTACGAGAACCACACCACTCGGATGATGACATAGAATACCCACGTGGCTTGTGGCTATATGACCACGACCCACGCAGCCCGATTCCACAAATCCGCGACGACTGGCAATTAAGTAATGATAGAGATTTTGACACCGGCAGCCCGTTCGCTTCCGTCATCAACGGATTACAAGCCGTGAGCACAGCTCAACCAGAAGTAGTTAGTGAATTCCAAAATACTATCGATTCTGATCGATCCGAAAGGCTATTCGACCGGACTCAAGGTTCCCACGATGCTTATAACAAACTCTGGCAAGATGCCCCACTGTTTGAGCTCCCTCGCGAACGCATTCTGGCGCTCGCATCACTCCAACACATTTACATCCATAATGAACGCCCCCTTAAAGTCGGCAACAGTTGGGGGGACGAGCGCATTACGAATACATCGGCTTGGTTTGATCGTTACTACTTTTCAGGGCTGAGTCGTAGCGATGATATAAACGAATTCGAAAGCGGTGTAGGGCCAACAAATCCAGCCCTCACTTATTATGATGAAGAAGGTTTCCTGGCAAACTTTGTCACCTGGCAGAATGAATCTAGCAATGACGTTAACGCATCGAAGGAGCTTGCCAAAACACTCATGGTTGCGAACCGTTTTAATATAAACTCGACCTCAGTGGCGGCGTGGAAAGCCGTTCTAGCATCACTGCGCTTGAACGACTTCGAATATTTAGACTACCCAGAAGATGACACATCCGACCTTGGTGCCTTAACAATAAGTAATGACTCGCGCGGAGGCACTTTCGCTCGATTCTCACATTCGCTGGAAGAGACCTACGAAGCACCACCAACACCCTTACTTGACGGCGTCAATCCTGTTGCACCCTCCGCCTACTATAGACATGGAGCGCGACGTTTCGACAAAAATGAATTTGAAAACCTCGCGCAAGCTATCGTGGATCGAATAAAATTACGTGGCACGCCATTCGTATCGATGGAGTCGTTTCTCTCTGCTGACACAGGCCAAGACCAGAGCTTAATAGAACAAGCCATTGCTACAGTTTTTGCCCCAAGCGGAAAACAGCAGTGGGATCACCAATGGGAGACTGAAGGCACTCGTGGCCCAGCAGCTGATACCATCGACATCGATCATTTCTCTCCAGGATTCCTGACTCAGGCTGATATCATGACAGCCATTGGCCCAATGCTGGCACCACGATCCGACACCTTCAAAATCCGAGCCCGAGGTGAGAGCTTTTCTCCGCAAGGCATCGCGATTGGCTCAGCAACCATTGAAGCAACCCTCCAAAGAATACCGCAAGTGGTCGATTCAACCGTGGCAATCAACCAACCGACTGAACGCAAAATAAAGCTAATCTCACTACGATGGCTTTCTGACGACGAACTATGATCTCACGCTTACAGATATTTAGCATCCTACTGCTCCTAAGTTTCGCGACTTCATTGATCGCACAGCCACTACGTGAAATCGAATTTTCGATATATGGACAATACCCAGTTCGCGGAGTCGAATATGCGCCGATTAGCGAAACGGCAATCGCAGCTGGCGTCAAACAAGAGCCGCCAATCAGCATCAAAACCCACTCGCTCGCGAGAATGGGACCTCACATATTTAAAGGAGGTAACCGAATCTTATTTCACGAGACGGTGAGCCAATCATTAGTCGCCCAAGTCAACTTACCCACGACCGCAGACAATTGGCTCCTAATATTCGTCAAAAATCCACGCTTCAAAGAAGATCCATCCACCAACTTAAAATACCTGATCTATCCTTTTGATGATAGGCGAAAGAACTTACCTAAAAATGGTTTAGTCTTTCTGAACATCTCAGGTAAAGAACTCGATGGACTACTAGAGAACAAGCGAGTCAAGCTCAGCACAGGAGAGTCCGCCACCTATCGCGTGCAAGAGAGCCTACCAATCAATTTATGGGCACGCGATTTTAGCGGAGAAAAGTTACTCCCTGCACTCATAAAGACCTACCACTTCAATCCAGACCACCGCTACCTGATGATCTTCTTCCCTCCGGTATTACGAGGTTCGGCCGATCTGGATGTCCGTTTTTTGAGCGAAGCAGTGGAGTAACCTCCGCAGCTACAAAGCGCAGTATTTCTCCCAAAGATAGGTGAACGACCACGCGAAGTCGCGTGGAGATTCCTCGATCCATGCATTCAACTCATCGAGGTCGATCCATTGACCATCGCTCACTTCATCAGGATCGAGAATGAACGGGCCTTCTGACCTGCAACGGTAGACCCAAACGAACTCCTGCCCAGTTTGCTTACAAGGGGACACCTTGAAAATGCGCTCTAGGCCGCCATGCTCGGTCAAACCGATCTCTTCAGCCAGTTCGCGGGGCGCGGCGGCATCGTAATCCTCGCCACTGTCGACGTGCCCAGAACAAGAGCTGACCCATTTACCAGGCGCCGAATCTTTGTTCAGCGAACGGCGCTGTAGATACAATTGCCCCGCAGCATTAAAGACGAAGACATGCACCGCACGGTGCATTAGCTGTTCGCGATGAACAACGGAGCGCTCCGCAGAGCGAAGGACGATATCCTCGGCATCTACGACATCGAATAATTCAGGTTTTAGCACAGTAGTTCTGTAGGGGGAAATGACCGTATGGTGATAAACCATGATGAACACATCTAGCGCCTAAAGTTCCATCTTTGAAATATAAAAAAAGTAACAATCAAGTGAAGTCCAGTAGCTATGCCTGATGGCATCATGCACGCTAGCGCCTAGCGAATCAAGCCCTTGAAATCTTCAAAGTGTCCAGTAAAGCCACCAGGGACACCTTTGTTGATCACAGCAACCGCATCATGTGAATGCAACGATTCGAGGTGCGCACAAGCGACTTGAAAATCAACAATACGCGGGTCTTCGTCGAGTTGCTCGTAGAGGAGACGTGCGGCATCTTCGACAAATTTGGTAAAGGCACCATTCATCTCGGCAAATGCTTGTTCGTCCTCTCGCTTGACCATGACTTGCGTCTCGGTCTTAAGGGCTTCGAGGCAAATTTGCTGAATCTCTTCGATTGTGACATGTCCCTCCTCAGCCACTTCGACGCTCACGCGGGCGGTGCTACGCTGCGAATGCGGGATGCCATATACATTACGATTCTCACGCGCATGCTCGGAAAGCTCGGATGAGCACGGGCACGCAGATGAATAAACAAAGTCAAAGTGAATGTACTTACGAAAACGGTTAAGCTCGTCGATTTTACCTTCGAATGCGCATTTGTAATACTGCCAGCCTTCGAGGCCACTACGGAGGCTAGGCTTGAGGATTGGGTATTCGAAATCGAGTTTCAGCTGCGCGCGGTGCGCAATGACCTCAGTCTTGTACTGCAGCAAAATCTCATGCAACAGGTCGGGCGTAAAAATACGCTCTTGATATGTGTAGAACACCCGCATGATGCGCGACATGTTGATCCCTTTCTGGTTGGCCTGCAAAGAAACTGTACCGGTAATCGAGGTTTCGAGTGTCTGCGCGTCAGAAGTGGGCGTAATGTAGCGCAGCGGCAGCCTGAAATTTGAAATGCCGACCTTCAGGATGGGCACATTCGCACCGAATATCTGCTGCGCGTCGGTGTTCTGCATATCAGGCAGGCCGGCGCGATATTCATCGGTAAGGACGAAATTCTGGTCATAGGATTTCACTGGCTTCGCGGCGGCGGCGGTCAGTTCGTCCTGCACTGGAATGCTTTTTTTATTTTTCATGCTTCGATGGATCGCTCACAGGCTTGTAACCGACACTCTCATAACAAGCTGTCTGAGAATGAGTAGGGGCGCAAGCCCACGGCTGTCTTTATAAGAGCGAAGTAGGTTAAGAAGTATTATCCGACTTGGCAAGTTCGGAAAAAGACTTTGCCGAACTTGCCAAGCGTGCTAAGTGTCTGAGCACATGTCGTCCGATTTTAAGATTTTAGGTTCCAGCAGTAATGGCAATTGTGCTCTGCTGCGCACCGGCAATAGCAAAATCCTGGTTGATGCCGGCTTTTCCGGCAAGCGCATCGGACTAATGCTCGAAACAGTCGGAGAATCGATCGATACCATCGACGCGGTGTTCCTGACTCACGAGCACTGCGACCACGCCCAAGGTATCCGCGGCCTTGCCAAACGCGCC
>JBLHTV010000014.1:0-24609 GCA_047627755.1 Lentimonas sp.
CCGATTTCCGTCGCTGTGCCGACGCTCAGCTCGATGGATTCGTCTTTATGAGAGATCGTGAGGTGTAGCTGGGGCTCGTCGAGGCCGTAGTCAGCCAAGGTCTGGCCGGTTTGTTTAATTTCGGCAACTGAGAAGGATGCTTCTTCTTCGAGAAACTGTAGCTGGTTGAGCATACGGTTGATCGCGAAGTAGTTTGCGGACCATTGCATGGGCGCGGTTATTTTCCAAGATGAGCCATCGTACTCAAGGATGCGTGGTGTATCGAGACCTTTACCGTTGAGTTCGATGCGGTCGGCTTCGATGACTTCGCGGCCGATCATTGCAGAAAGGCCTCCGCTTTGTGAGTTGGCTTGTTCGGTCTTTTTATTGAGTGATAAGATCAGCCCAAAGGTGATGACGTTGAGTGCGAGTAGGAATAGTGTGAATTTGAATCGCATCGGGTTTAATGGCGTCGAATGAAAAATACGAGGAGTCCGAAAATAGCAGTGATTGCGGGAATACCAGCAAAGTACGTGAGCATGCGCTGCAAGTCACTTTCGCTCATTACGATTTGATAGCTTTCTAGCCGGCGTGTCGGAATGTTAAGGAGACTGGTGCGGTCGAGCGACCAGTTGATCGCATTGATGAATAAGGTGTGATTGCCGAAGGCGCGCAGGCGGTTGTTCGTGATGAAGTCGGAGTTGCCGAACACGATCATGCGGCCGCCTGGAATTGTGATGCCTAGCTCGGTGCCCGAGCTGCGGGAGGAAACGGTGGCGATGCTGACGGGGCCCATCTGATCGCGAGAGGGGTCGAACATTGCAGGTGATTGCGTGCGGTAGTCGCGCTCGGCCCAGCTGTTTTCCGAAGTGCCGATCAGCTGACTGACTTGCAGGCGGCTATCGTTGGCCGATGCAGGGTCGGTGCGCACGGAGCGTGGAGACCCGAAGAGGGCGGTGATTTGGTAGTCGATCAGTAGCTTCGTGATCGGATGCTCGGCGAAGCGGCGTATGATCAAGTCGCCGCCTTGCGCTTTGTAGTCGGTGCCGGTGTCTTTGACCAATGTGTCTTCGGCGAGCACGCCCCAATCGAAGAAGAGCTCATCCATGCCATGGCGGCGGCCCGGATCGATCATGATCACCATGCGTCCGTTGCGGTCGCTCATGTAGCGACGCAGCTTCTCGACTTCCTCCGGTTGGAGGCTGGCTTGCGGCGAGGGCACGACGATGAGTGAGGCGTCCTCGGGGACGTTTTCGTCGATCACGAGGTCGAGTGTCGCTAGTTCGAAGCTGCGCTCACGTAGGAAGCTCTCTAGTTGTGAGAGCCCGCGCAGGGCATCGACATCGTCGAGGCGCATCTCCCCGTGGCCGACGAGGAAGTAGATTTTTTGCGGCTTTTTGGTCGAGACATCTAGGATGGCGGAGGTAAAGATTTGCTCGCCGCGAAAACCGCGGACCTTGCCATTGTCGTATTCGTAGAGACCGACTTGGCTGATCTCCCGCACTTTATCACCGGATGCGATGATGATGGCGTTTTCCTTCGTCAGATTATAATTGGTCGCGAGCTCTTGGGCGCGTTTACGCTGGCGGTAGATATCGACGAATTCGACGGAAATGTAGGCTTTGCCGTCACGCATCCCCGCAAATTCGTATTCGCGCAGGAGTTTGTTCAGGTCATCACGTATGATATCGAGGGCTTTATCGTCGGATTCTTTGGGGATGGTGACGATGATCTCGACCGGTTCCTTGAGCTCGCGGATGTAGGCCTTGGACTCGGGGGCGAGCGTGTAAGCGCCCGATTTCGTCAGGTCGATACGTTTAAAGTAATTCGCCGAGATGAAATTCAGGGCGATGATGAGGCTCAGGCTCAGTAGTATCTGCACCGTACGGTTGGCGGTGCGGAAACGTCGAGCAAAGCTGAATTCGTTAAAGCGGCTTGGTTTCATCAGGCTTTCGCTTCGATAACAAGGGTGGACAATCCCAACAGGAGCAAGCCTGTGCTGGTATAGTAAAAGAAGGGGCGCGTATCAATCACACCACGTGAGAAATCGTCGAGGTGTTGAAAGATCTGCAGGTAGTTGACCAGTTCGGACATCCAGAAAGACAGATCGGCGCCGCCCTCGGCGATGTTGCCGAGTTGTTGTCCGCCGATAATGACGACGAACAGAGTCGTGAAGCTGAGCATGCCGGCTACCAATTGACTGCGAGTCATGCTACTGGCGAAGATGCCGATGGAAATAAATAGTATGCCACTGAGTGCGAGGAATGTGAAGCCGCCGATGATGGGGGCAGGTTCTAGCAGGCTGCCACTAAGTGCTGCGCTGGGGAAAAATTTAGCCGCAAGCAATGGGAAGCTGAGTGTCGCGAGCCATAAGAGCATGTAGAAAATGTATGCGCCGGAGAATTTACTGAGGATCACGGCCACGCGCGAGGTGGGGGTCGTCATCAGTGTATCCAGTGTGCCAGTGCTGCGCTCGCCTGCGATACTGCGCATGGTCAGTAGCGGCACCACAAAGAATACTGGAATCCAGAAAATACTCAGAAACTGCACGATTGGTAGGCTTTCTTCGGGCGTGTTGACCATCCCTCGCAAGATGGCCCAGTAGAGGAATCCCATTAAACCAAGAAAAAGCACCGCTGCAATGTAGGTCGGCGGGCTGATTAGCAGCATTCGGAGCTCGTGTTTGAGCAGGACAAAAAAGTTACGCATAGTGAAATTGATAAATGCCTAGGACTTAGCGATGGCCACTGGCTTGGCTTTGGAACTATCGATGGTTTCTTCCCAAGAACGCTTGGTCGCGGCAAGGAAGATTTCTTCCAGGTTTGGCACGCGTGGGGCTAGGCTGCGTAGGGTGCAGTTAGCGGCATCGTTGAGTGCCGCGATCAGTTGCGGCCCGAGCTCGCCATTGCCTTCGACACGTAAAGTGAGGTTCAGTGTATTGTCCTCGCGTGTTTCGCTTTGCAAAATCTCGACTTCAAAGCCCTTGGCTTTTAGCGCTTCGGTCACGCTGCGTTCGCTGCCTGCGACTTGCAGTTCGAAGCGATTGCCCGGTAGAAATTCCTGCCGCAGGCTATCGCTGGTGCCGCTGGCGACGATGCGGCCGCGGTTAATGATAATCACGCGATCACAAGAGCGTTCGATTTCCGGTAGGATGTGGCTCGATAGGACCACGGTTAAGCGCCCGCGCAGATTATCAATCAGTTTACGTATACCTTGAATCTGATGCGGATCGAGGCCGATCGTCGGCTCATCCATGATAATTACCTCAGGGTTGCCGAGCAGTGCATCGGCGATACCCACCCGCTGACGAAAGCCTTTCGAGAGTGTGCCGATGATCTTGCGGCGAGCCGTGCGGGCGAGATCGCAGGTCTCCATGACCTCTTGCACGGTGGCTCGCAACTTGCGGCCAGAGACGCCTTTGAGTCGTGCACGGAAGCGTAGATACTCGATCACCCGCATATCGTCTGGCAATGGATTGTTTTCCGGCATGTAGCCGATCCGCTGTTTCACTAGGTGTGGATCCTGCGCAACGGAGACGCCGCTGACCCATGCCGAGCCAGATGTCGCCGGCATGATTCCAGACAAGATCCGCATCGTCGTGCTTTTGCCAGCGCCATTCGGGCCGAGGAAACCGACGATTTCACCGCGGTTGACGGTGAAGCTTACGTTCTGAATCGCAGTGAGACCGCCGAACTGGCGGGTGAGATTTTCAACGCGTATACTGGGAATGGGCTCCATTTATGTTGGCAGGGCGCTACGGAATCGAGGAAGTTGTTGATATAATGAGTTAGGTTTGAACGAAAGTTGCGGCGGCATCAAGGCTAGTGAGGGGTATTTTACGCCGATAAGACGGAATAACAGCATTCCGGTCGAGATTCTGCTTTCCAATGGCGTTGGTTTTAGTGACTTTAGTGACCACATGATTACGACGACAGAAGCCCTCGCAGATGCAGTACAGGCCGCCCAATCGGCTGGTGCAGTCGGCATCGATACCGAATTTGTGTGGGATCGCACCTATTACCCAACCCTTGGTCTGGTACAAATCGGCTATCCCGACGGCCATTGCGAGCTGATTGATGCGCCTGCGATCGAAGACTGGTCGCCCTTTGCCACGCTCATGGCCGATCCGAATACGGTCAAGATACTGCACGATGCGCAGCAGGACCTCACCATCCTCAAACGCGCCTGTGGAGCCTACCCGAAAAACATTTTCGATACGCAGCGCTCGTCCGGCTTCGTTGGCCTCTCCTCAACGATCTCTTTGAGTGAATTGCTCAAGACCCTCATGAAAGTGCGCTTAGATAAATCTGAGACGCGCTCCAACTGGGTCGCACGTCCGCTAACTGACAAGCAGATGGAATATGCCGAAGATGACGTGCGCTACTCGACTCGTTTGATGGAGAAAATTATGGACAAGGCCGATGCCCTCGGTCGCAAGCAATGGATCATCGACGAGATGAAGCATTACGAGAACGAAGACCTCTATCAAGAATTCGACGCCGAGGCCGATATGCCGCGCGTGCGGGGCAGCGGTTCGCTGACCAACCAACAGCGTAACATCGTGCGTGCGCTTGGCTCTTGGCGCGAGGTCAAGGCCCGTGAACGCAACTTGCCGCGTAATTTTATTTTATCCGACGATGCGATCATCTCTTTGATGAAACGCCCACCGGAATCCGCTGAAGCGATTCAGCCCAGCCGTGGACTCACCGAGCGCGCACTTGAGCGCAATCGCGCGAAGATCTGGGCGGCGATTGAACGAGGCATCTCTGGTGACCTGCCTGAATTGCCCAACGGTCGGCATAAGGGACCTTCTCCTGACGACGGCTACGAATCCCGCGTCGATCTGACATTGGCATTGATTAAAGGCATATGCCTAGCAGCTGATATTGATCCGCCGTTGATTGGCAACCGTGCCGACGTCACCGCATTTGTCCTCGAAGCCGAAGTCGCCGACCCCGAGCGCCACCGAATGCTGCGCACTTGGCGCGCCGATTTTATTGGCACTCGCCTCTTGAGTGTGCTCAACGGCGAAGGCCGTATCGCAATCAACGCCGAGACGAAGCTCCCAGAGTTGGTCGACTGAGAAGAGGTCTAAACTCGGAGGCAGGAGAGCTGAGTGTCTGCGATCACGTGGGCTTCTGTATGGTGACTGGCTTTAAGCCAGGATCATATTACGCGGGCCTTCGGTGTAGATATCGCACAATCGTCACCGGCGATCGTCCTTGAAGGCGATCCGTCAGAGTCGTTTTGCAGGGATCATCAGTGTGGTAGCGTGTGTGCGTCGCGCACCGCAGCAACTCGCAAGGTAGAAGCGACATACTCGCACGAAAAAACCTCCCGCGTTCAGGAGAGGTTTATGTTTTCAAATATGCCCTCTGAATCATACCGACACAAAAAAACCTCTCAATAGTATTAAGAGGTTAATTGTTTTTTCAAAATGGTGCCAAAGGGCAGATTTGAACTGCCGACCAAAGGCTTATGAGTCCTCTGCTCTACCACTGAGCTACTCTGGCGTCCAATTTGAAAAGATGCTGAGAAAAGAAGAGTTTGCACCTATGTCAAGCCTAGGTGGTGCGCTTTTTGGCTATTTTGGCGTGGTGCATGACATGAACTGGCTGTGCCTACCTTTGTGGTGGTAGCAAATAAGCATGAGGGCGAAAACTTAATGACAGGCTCATTTAGACTTCCCTAATAGAAGCTGCCGCTTTTTTCTCAAAATTTCTTATAGTTGGTGCTTTAGATTTCAGTAGGCAGCTTAACCAGCCATTTGCCTTACCGCCGAAAGTAGTTTGAGTGTGGCTCTTGTTATGAAAGTATTTTTGCTCACTGATATTCCAGTCTGGGTTCGCCCATTAGAAAAAGCCCTGCAAGCGCAAGGTGCCGAGGTGGTCGTCGGACTCTCGGTGCCGGAGAACTTTCGTCCAGATCGATTTGTCAATCGGGTCTCTACGGCGATTTTGCGACGGAAGTCCGCGTGCGTCCCCGAGTTGGCTGCGCTCCTTCGCTCTGCTGAAGCCGCAGGCAGGCACGTTATAAACGGTGCTCAATGCTTTGAGGTCGGCCTTTCCAAGCTCGGGCAACGTGATCTCTTCCTGGCTTCCGCCGCGAAGACGCCTGAGACGGCTTCGCTCTCACTCGGTAAACGCGCTTTCCCGGATCGATCCGTTCTTCTTAAACCAGGGGGCGGAGGCTTTGGTCGAGGCATTCGCCGGCTCGTTCCGAATGAACCGATTCCGGATGACCTTAAACTCAGCGATGACTGGGTGGAACAGGTCGCGCTCACTCCAAGCGACGGTCGCGTGCATCGCCTAGAGTTTCTAGGCACAGAGATTCTTTACCACGCATCTTCACCTTGGCAGGTCGGGGAGTATGACTACTGCCTCGCCAATGTCGGCGAGGCCGCCCAGCTCGCTGCTGGGCGCACCTTGCCGGATGCGGTCGCTGGTCCCGCGCGATCCATCGCCCAGCGGGGAGGGCTTCAGCTAGGGGCGCTGGAATACTTTCTCATGTCTGACGGCAGGCCCGTTTTTATCGATTTCAACCCCGTTTCGAGTCTCCACCCGAATGCTTTTGAGTTGTTCGGACGAGATCCGCTCGATTTGGTCGCTGAATACATTCTCAGTTAGGCGAAGAGTGCGCTGCTCGAATTGCCAAACTCTCCCGCTTAATGCATAAAAAATACAATTCCCATCACTAACCAAATAGATAGACTGCCCAAGGCCAAGCTAGACCGTGATGGCCTGCGTGAAACGTGGGCAATCGCCACTTATGTGCGACCGTATCGAGGCCGTTTTTTCGCGGGGCTTGTTGCGTTGTTCATCGGTGCCTCATTCGGGCTGGTGTTTCCGCTGCTAGCGGGCGCATTGATCGACGCCGCGATAAACGGTGGCCGCACATCTTTGCCGCTGCTTGGCTCCCTGACGATCAACCAAATCGCGCTCACGCTCGCAGTCACGATCGGTATTCAAGCGGCGGGCTCGTTTAACAGCGCCTTGTCTTTCAGCCACGTCGGCCAGAGCGCCTTAGCTGATCTGCGCAGTGCCACCTATGGTCGGCTGCTCGCCTTACCCATGACCTTCTTCGGGCAACGGCGGGTGGGAGAGCTCGCCAGCCGAGTCTCGACCGATATCGCTCAAATCGAAGGCGCTCTCATCGACTCGCTGCCTCAGGCCTGTCGGCAAGTCGTCTTCCTCGGCGGCGGCCTCGCGTTGATCGCCGCCACCTCGCTGCCTCTGACTGCCGTGATGCTCGGGACCCTGCCATTGCTGATCGCCGCTGCGGTTTTTTTTGGTCGCCGCCTGCGTCGTTTTTCCCGTGAAACTCAAGACCGACTGGCCGATAGCCAGACGATTGTTGAAGAAACGCTACAAGCAATCGCCAGCGTGAAGTCCTTTGCCAACGAGCGATTCGAACTTGAGCGCTACTCGACTGCCAACCACGCCACCCTCGCGGTTGCCCTACAAGCCGCTCGCTGGCGGGCGGTGTTCGTGGCCTTCTTCATCGCGGCGCTCTTTGGCGGCATCCTCATTGTCCTCTGGTATGGCGCTGTACAACTCCAAGCCGGTGCGCTCACCGGTGGCGAACTCACGCGCTTCGTCCTCTATACCACTTTCGTCGGCGGTGCCATGGCTCAGTCGGCGGAGTTGTTCAGCCAAGTGCAGAAAACCGTCGGCGCGACCCAGCGTGTGCGGGAAATCCTGCGCGAATCGGTCGAAGACAATTCGGCCCCTGCAAACGACCCAAATGCCACCCATCCAGAGCGCTTGCGGGGCGAGGTAACCTGCGACCGAGTGAGTTTTTGCTATCCCGCGCGGCCCGACGCGCCCGTGTTGCATGACGTCGAGCTCGTGGCCCGACCTGGTGAACGCATCGCGCTCGTAGGACCCAGCGGAGCGGGCAAGTCTACCCTCACCGCCCTGTTGCTGCGCTTCTACGATCCAGACGCCGGTGCGCTCCTAATAGACGGGCGCGACGCCCGATCCTACCCACTGCATTGGTTGCGTAACCAGATGGCCCTCGTGCCGCAAGATGTGTTGCTCTTCGGCGGGAGCATCAGGGAAAACATCGCCTATGGTCGGCCAGGTGCCGACGATCAAGCGATCGAGGCCGCTGCCCGCCAAGCCAACGCGCACGACTTCATTATGAGCTTTCCTGAAGGTTACGCCACCCTCGTCGGCGACCGCGGCATCAAGCTCTCCGGCGGTCAACGCCAGCGCATCGCCATCGCCCGTGCCCTGCTCAAAAACCCAGCCATCCTCATTCTCGACGAGGCCACCAGCTCCCTTGACAGCGAGAGTGAGCGGCTCGTGCAAGACGCCCTCGACCGGCTGATGGAGGGCCGCACTACCTTTGTCGTCGCGCACCGCCTCGCTACTATTCGCGATGTCGACCACATCGCCGTCATCGACGGCGGTCGTGTGGTTGAAACCGGCACCCACGACGAACTATCCGCCCGCCCCGACGGACTCTACCGCCGCCTCAGCTCACTCCAGTTCGGCCCCAGGTAGGAGGGTTAGCCGAGGTAAAAACTATGGACAGGCTTTTTTAAATGTTCGAAGAACTTTAAGAAGGGTGTTCAGTTTTGCGTCTTCAAAGCATGGCATACATCCGCCTCAGTGACTGCATGGCCAGGCAAAACAAAGAGTTCTGGTCGAGATGATACCTGAGCCAGCGTATGAACTTTAATGAGAACTGGGAGCGTTTATATGGGTTCAAATATAGGGGTGATATTTTGGAGCCTAACTCTCTGCATCTTTCAAGAACCGCTTTGCATCATGTTTGCGCACGTTTGATTTCTTTCTGATCCTTGATTTCGCTTTCTTCGCTAATCGAGTTTTGCAGTAAGACCATGAGATTGTGAGCCAAGCATAAGAACTGCGCCTGCATGGTCTTGGCGTTCATAGATTTAGCCCATGCCTTTTGTTCGTTCATCTTGTTCTTAAAGGTGTCGTAAGTCTTTTCGATGTCCCAGCGTCGCATATATAGCCACGCTAACACGCCAGGCCGTATTGTCATTTGGTTACTGATGAACTCATACTCGGTGCCGCTGTGAGGGCACTTGTATTTGATCAGGCGGAAGGTAACTCCAGCAGAGGCATTGGTGACTAGGTCGTCAGTTAGGACGCCTGCATTGATCGGGTCATTACGGTCAAATTCATTTCCTCCGTAATAAGTGATCTTCATGTTCTCCTTGTTACGACTCAAAAAGTAGACCGCAGCGCTTTGCTTCCAATTAAACCACTGTCGGATGTCAATGCCTGCACAATCCCAGACGTAGAGCACTTTACGCCCTTTCGAAGCGCCCTGACGCAAGGCTTTTGTGCTCATTCGCTTGAGCACATGCATATCGTGCTCAGCTTTCTTTAAACCATCCTGATGGTCTGCCGCGGCCAGATGAGTGAGCCCATGAGTGCGTAAGTTGAGCGTATAAAAGTGACCCACTGCACGGCGTTTACCTTGGATTAGATGCTCATGTTTGCTGGTTGAGTGGTAGTGCCCATCGCCAGCGTAGATGTCGAAGTTGCCCAACTCTTCCAGTCCATCGACTAGGCCATCGGGATGTGCTGGCATCGAACTGGCGACTAAGGTGTTAATGTCTTCAATCAGGCTTAGTCGCCGCGCACTCTTAAGCGTTTCAAAGAAGAGACTTACATCCACGGTCGCTTCTTCAGGATTGGACATCGCCCAATCCTGCAGGAAACCGCGTCCGCTACGGCATTCTTTCAACACGCGATTCACGCCCATTTGCATCCATTGAACATCGCTGAGTTCAGGGCAATTACGTTGACGCTCGCTACTCAGTAATGCCGAGTGCGCTGGTGCAAAAAAGTGAGTCGAGAGCTGCTTTAAATCGGGAGTAATCTGCATATTTCCAATTTTTCGGTGGGCACCTCTAGTCAAGCATTTAAGGCGACTCTGCGCCTTTTTATCGAGTTTCTAGCGTCTTTTAATGCTGCGGGGACGATGGCTTTTACGACCTCAATAAGGCTGGCATACTTCCAATGTGGAGGCCTGTAGCCCCGTGATTCTGCCGCAAAACTGAACACCCTTCAACTTTAAAAAAAGGGACAGGCTAAATAAAATAGACATAAAGTGAATTGTATGATTGGATTATTGTTATGAGGCAGAGGCGGATGAAAATAGGGGGTAGAGATGCTGTGTATCATTGCATGACGCGAACGGTGAATGGCGAACTTCTCTTTAAGGATCGAGAGAAGGAAGTCCTGCGTAAGATGATCCGGCAGGTTGCGGAGTTCTGCGGTGTGGATGTGCTGACTTACTGCATAATGTCGAACCACTTCCATGTATTACTGCGAGTGCCTGATGGGGCCGCCGTGCCGGATCGTGAATTGATGAGGCGTTACAAGGTGCTGTATCCTAAGCCTACGAAGTATCAAGAGGCTTCAGTGGAGATCATGAAGGCTCAGCTTGAAGCAGGCGGTGAGGAGGCTGAGGCGATCCGTCGCAAGTTGTTGGCTCGGATGACAGATGTGTCGGAGTTTATGAAGGCGGTGAAGCAGCGCTTTTCTGTCTGGTATAATCGCTCGCATAAGCGCTATGGCACTTTGTGGGCGGAGCGTTTTAAGTCGGTGCTGGTTGAGGGGCAGGGGAATCCGTTGCAGACAATGGCCGCTTACATTGATCTCAACCCTGTGCGTGCGGGACTGGTCGAAGATCCGAAGGATTACCGCTTCTGTGGTTATGCTGAGGCGGTTGCTGGAGTGGTTGAGGCCAAGCGGGGACTGATCAAAATTTGGACTGATCATGGAGCGAAACGGATTGATTCGGCGTTGCGGGCGCATCGATCGTTGATTTTTGGTAAGCGTGCGTCTGAGCCCGGCTTGTCTGAAATGACGCGTAAGCGGGCGTTGGAGATTCTCGATCAAGAAGATGGCGAATTGCCCAAGTCGGTGATGCTGCGCTGTCGCGTGCGTTACTTTACGGATGGGGCGATCCTCGGCTCTGCGGAGTTTGTGCGCGGCTTTACTGGAGCCTGGCAGGTCGAGCGCGGACGCAAGCACCCACCGAAGGTGAATGTGGTGCGTGGCAAGAACTGGGGAGATCTCGCTGTGATTCAGGGACTGCGAAGGCAGGTCTTTGGCTGAATCTCCGCCTGCCCCATTGGATTGGTTCGACTCATCTTTTCGTGAGTGTTTCTTTTTGGAGAGTATTATCTTTCTGTGGCCAAAAATTAGGAACAGGCTCATTTAAACCTCCTTTTGGGAAAAGTATTCCGAGCGTGACAGCAGCGTTTATGAAGACGGAGTTGCATCGGCGTTGATTTATTTGTCCAAATCCATCGACTCATATCACCAATTCTTTCAAGTTTCTTAATGCGAAGGCTCACGGTAGATTGGTTGTATCAAATTTTACAGCCGCGTCCTGTTTTACATTTGGCATGGCTTTTTTGGCGACAAATCCGAGGGAGTTGATTTATTAGGGTATATGTTTACCGGAATTATCGAAGAAACGGGGGCCGTGGTGTCCTTTGAAGAACAACAAAATTCATGGCGCTTGGTGTTGGCTGCGGATGTGGTGACTAAGGATTTGCAGATGGGCGACAGTGTCGCGGTGAATGGATGTTGCCTGACTGCGGTCGCTTTTGATCAGTCACGAATTGAGTTCGATTTGCTCGGCGAGACCAAGCGGTTGACTTCGATCGACGGAGTTGGGCCGGGTGGCAAGGTGAACCTGGAGCGGGCACTGCTGCCTAGTACGCGGATGGGTGGACACTTCGTGTCTGGTCACGTCGATGGCACGGGGGTGATCGAAGCGATTGAGCCGCGCGGTAAAGATTTCTTTTTTCGGATTAAACCAGATGCGGATAAGCTCAAATATATTGTCAGCAAGGGCTGTATTACAGTCGATGGTATTTCGCTGACAGTTTCGGAGGTGAATGAGACGGGCTTCGCGATTTGGCTGATCCCGCACACGATGGAAGTCACGAATCTACATACCAAGCGGGTCGGTGACCGTGTGAACCTGGAGTACGATCTGATCGCTAAATACGTTGAGAAGTTATTCGCGCCTCAAACGTAGGCGGCTTTATTGATGTTGTTGTTGCTGGGGCGCTGGCAGTGCTGCCTGTCGAATTCGTTTGAAGGCACAGGGAGGATGGAGGTCTTCCAGAGATGCTTCTGAGTCCCGCCAAAGGGGAATGAGTGAAATGAATCGGGGGCGTAGCAATGCCCGTTTCAGGTTAAGCTGCTTTAGGGAATTCGTCTATGTTGGTGATCTGCATGCTGCGGAATAAAATGCCCGTAGTTGCTGCTGCGCTGACTTGCACGATGATGTAGAGGCCGAGTGCAGACCATGGGATGAAGCCATTGATGCAGAGTGCGATGGTGACTGCGGGGTTGAAGGCCGCGAAGGAAATGGGGCCGACGGCAAACGCGCCTGCCGCGACGATGGCGCCTATGGCGAGACCGTAGAATCCGTTGCCGACGGTCCCTTTGGCGATCGCAACATTCAGGATGACCCACATCAATGCGAAGGTGAACGCAAATTCGGCGACGATGACGCGTAGGGTATTGATCTCGATGGCGGTGACTTGAGTGAGGCCTTCGGGGTTGAGCGCTAAGAGTGTAAGAGCGGCGCAAACAGCTCCGGCTAATATCACTGCCACGAACGGCAGAAAGGCTTTGCGCGGATGTGTGCCTGCGCAGAAGTAAGCGACCGTCGTGGCCGGATTGAAGTGCGCCTTTGAGATATGACCGCAGGAATAAACTAAAGCCGTGAGCCCGACGCCGACAACGAGTGGAGTGAGTGCGCCGGCGCCGGGCGGCGTGACGCACATGCCGATGATCAGATACAAAAAGTAGGTGCCGATGAACTCGGCGATGAGTTTGTTGCGCATGGAAAGAGCTCTGCCTTTGAGCGAAGAATTAAAGTGTGCGTAGACTGTTTCATCGTCATCACCCGCACGTGTTAGGTGCGGGCGGTAGAGACGACGATCAAGTGAGAGAGGTGTCGCTACGCTTTGGTCGCTTCACGGTAACCTGCGGCGTATGCTTCGAAGACTAGTTTGATCTCGTCGCGGATGCGGCGGAAGGCGTCGATTTCGGATTCACCCTCGCGTTGTGCGTGGGGGGGGTCTTCGAAGCCCCAGTGGTAGCGATTCACTTGCCCTGGGAACGTCGGGCACACCTGGTCGGCGTTGCCGCAAACGGTGATGACAGTGGTGATGCCCGCGTCGAGATATTGATCCAGATGATCGGAGGTGTGGCCTTCGGTGCTGATGCCGAGCTCTTCAATTGCTTGCAAGGCAAGTGGATGGACGGCGCCCTTTGGTTTGGAGCCGGCACTGAAGACATCGAAGAGATCGCCAGCGGCAGCGCGTAAGATGGCTTCGGCCATGTGACTACGGCAGGAGTTGCCAGTACAGAGGATGAGAACTTTTGATTTCATAAAAAGAAGTGTTAAGGTGTTAAGGTGGAAAGGTGGAAAGGTGTTAAGGTGGGAAGGTTAAAGTTGTTTGTTGTTGGGAGGGACGAGCTCCGCCTCGTCCGCGTATGATTCTAGTGGTCCGGCGGACGAGGCCGAGCTCGTCCCGCCCATATTGCGATTAAAGGTATGGAGCCAATGCGTTGAGCAGATAACCCGTGAAGATGATCGCTAGGGTGGTGATCGCGAAATATATGCCGATCAGTTTGAGGTGCATGGTGCGGCGTAGCATGATGGCTTCAGGCAGGCTGAGTGCTGCCATGGCCATCATAAAGGCGAGCGCGGTTCCAATCGGGATGCCTTTTTGAAATAGCACGACGGCGATCGGCACAATGGCGGCACAGCTGCCATACATTGGCACGCCGAGCACCGTGGCGATGGGCACGGAGAAAATACCGGTCTTCTCCATGAGGACGTGAATCATTTCTTGTGGCACATAGTTGTGGATGAATGCGCCGATGCCGACACCGATGATCACCCAGAGCCAGATCTGGCGTATGACTTGCACGGATTCGTCCAAGCCATAGCGAATACGGCCGATGAAGGTGTAGGCCTGCGGGCCATTTGCGCCGTCGTTGGCATTGATGATGTCTTGTTCAAGGTGCTTCTCTATGCGCATCTTGCCTAGTATTCCACCAGCGACTGTGCCGATCAACAGGCCGCTGCCGACGTAGGCGATGGTAATAGGGATGCCAAATGAGCCAGCCATCAATACGACAAGATACTCGTTGATGATCGGCGAGGTAATCAGGAACGAGAAGGTTACGCCGAGCGGCACCCCGGCACGGAGTAGGCTGATGAAAATGGGAATCGAAGAGCAGGAGCAGAACGGGGTGATGGCGCCAAACAGAGCGGCGATAAGGTTGCCCCACAGCCCCCCGCGACTCATCCATTGCTTCAGTTTGTGCTCGGGTAAGTAGCTGCGTAACACGCCGATCACAAAGATCATGACCGCAAGCAGCATGAAGATTTTGATGGTGTCGTAGAGGAAGAAGTGGACCGCGCCTGTAAATTTCGATTCGGCGTCCATTCCGATCCATTCGTAGATCAAGTGGTCAATGAGTTCAGTGAGCATGTTATTTGGTGCGATGTGATTCTTGGAAGGCAACGCTCTGACGTTGCCGTGTCTTGCGAGTGGTGGAGATGACGGAGCATTGGCTCAGAGAGTGTCGTTACGCTCGGAACCCTCCATACGTTAGCAGCACTTGCCGCCTTTGCCCTTATCGTCGCCTGAGCAGCATGAACTGTCCTTGGCTTGCTCGTCGGCTTTTTCTTTCATCGCGGTATCGACCTTGGTGAGGATGCGTTTGAAGAAGCCCGGTTTTGGAGCATCGCTTGGCGTGAGTGGGTTGTTGGATGGATCGGTCATTTGAGTGAGGGCTGAGGATTAGCAGCAGGCGTTATCGCCGCAGACGGATTTTGGGCAATCGCTGGCGTTTTTTGCCAGGGCATCGACGATTTTGTGACGGTTGAAGAGATCTTGCTGTAGTTGATTGCACTCGGCGCAGGTCGCGCCGAGTAGGTAACCGAGATTGAATTGGATCAGTCCGTGCAGAGGCTGGGTGAGGCTGTAAATCATCCAAGTGCCTTCGCGCTGTGACTCAATGATTCCCAATTGCTTCATGCCCGCGAGTTGCTTAGACATCTTAACTTGGGTCGCATCGAGTATCTCTTGTAGGTGGCAGACGCAGAGCGGACCCTCATCTAAAAGGTTGATGATACGCAATCGCTGCGTGTCGGCGATGCACTTGTAAATGTCGGAGGCTTCCATTGGTTAAGTAGAATATACCTATTTTAGTATATACTGTCAATAGTATATTAATATGAGAGCTGAGAGCTCGATCTAAAGCATTGCGAACCTGTGCTCTGCGCTTTTCTTTAGGCGTCTCTACTTACTAATTATGTTACTTGGCCTGTTGATTTTATCCGCGCTACTGCTTGCAGTGGCTTATCACTTGTATGGTGCTTTCTTGGAGCGGCATTGTCGGATCGATCCTGAGCGAGAGACGCCAGCTTGTGAGATCAATGATGGAGTCGATTATGTGCCGACGCGGGCCTCGGTGCTGTTTGGGCATCACTTTTCGTCGATTGCGGGGGCGGGACCGATCGTGGGGCCGATCATCGCAGCGTCGGTGTTTGGTTGGTTGCCGACGTGGATCTGGATTATCGTGGGGTCGATTTTTGTGGGGGGTGTGCACGACTTTGGTAGCACTCTGATGTCGCTACGCTATCGCGGGCGCTCGATTACGGCGACGTGTCGCGATCTAATTGGTGAGACGACGGGTAAGTTGTTTTTGATCTTTGTTCTATTTGCACTGGTCTATGTGATCGTGGTGTTTCTGGATCTGACGGTGGCGGGCTTTGTAAATCAACCTGCTGTGGCGACTGCGTCGGGTTGGTTTATTTTGGTGGCGCTGACTTTTGGTCTGGTGGCACGGAAGTCAGGGATTTCGTATAAGATCGTGATTCCCGTGTTTGTGGTGCTGACGTATCTCGGGCTGTGGATTGGCGTCGAATTTCCGGCTCCGACAGTGGGTAAAGAGGTTTGGATGGCGGCGGTATTGATCTATTGCTACTGCGCAGCGATTCTTCCCGTCGGCGTCTTGATGCAGCCACGTGACTTTTTGAGCGCGACGTTTTTGTATGCAATCATGTTGCTCGGCGTGGTCGGATTGGCTGTTCACGGCGGTGGATTCGAGTTGCCAGTTTATACCAGTTTTAATCCGACGGACTGGAGTTACATGGTGCCATTTTTGTTTATCACGGTCGCGTGTGGTGCATGCAGCGGCTTTCACAGTATCGTCAGTAGTGGTACGACTTCGAAGCAGATTCAAACGGAGTGCGATGTGAAGAAGGTGTCGTATGGCGCGATGTTAGTCGAGGGCTTGCTGGCGGTGTTTGCCTTGGCCTGTATCGGGGTGTCTGGCGGTATGGAAGGTGGGCCGGTGGCAACCTTTGCACGTGGCTCGGCAGTGTTTTTTGGTTCGCTCGGCATTCCTCAAGATGTGGGGCTGACCTTTGCGACTTTGGCGGTGAGCACGTTTTTGCTGACGACACTCGATACCTGCACTCGACTGACGCGCTTTCTGGTGGAGGAGCTGTTTGATTGGCGGGGGGCGGGGAGTCGCTATCTCGGCACACTGCTGGTGTTGGTACTACCTGGCGCTGCCGCCTTTGGCACATTCACTGCGCCAGATGGCTCGGTGTTGCCGGTTTGGAAAGCGATTTGGCCCTTGTTTGGTGCCACCAATCAGTTGCTGGCCGCGCTCGCATTGATTACGTTTGTGGTGTTTTTGAAGCACCGCCGGATCGCCTTCGGTTTTGCGCTGATCCCAGCCGCGCTGATGGTGGTGATGCCAATCATGGCGCTGGTCATGATGGTGGTGCAGCATGGGGTGAATAGTATGCTCGGAGGCATTTCACTGGGCATGGTGGTACTCGGCCTGTACGTGACGGCGATGTCGCTGAGGTTTGTCTGTGCGCCAAATGTTGGTGGCGCGGAAGTCTCGGGCCGAGTGATTAGTTAAACAGTGACGCAGGCATTCTTACCTGGGTTCCTTTGGGAAGCACATACTGGCCGGAGGTCTGCCGGAGCTGGCATCACAATGTCTGTATCACTTTAAGAGGAGGCAGCCAGGTCTGTATTATTGGATCTAGATTAAAGTAGTTCCGCGATCGAGCCGAAGTCGGGGTCGTAGAGGCGCTTGTAAGTGCGCACTGCGAGGCTGTCGGTGAGGCCTGCGGTGAAGTCGCAGAGGCGGCGGTGGCGGCCCGTGATAGTGGTCTCTTGATTGATTAATTCCTGCACTTGCACGGGGAGGATGCGTAGGCCGCTGCCATCGGCATTGGCGCAGTTCTCGCACAGTGCGGTGAAGAGTTTTTTTAAAATGTGGCCGCCCTTGAACTCGATCTGTTGGAGCTGGGGCGAACGAAAAATAAGGTCGAGCGCGATCTGCTTGTAAAGGGCGCTCTCGGCTTTGACGTCGGCGGCGATGGAGAGGTCGCAGGCGTGGCGGTTAGTGCGGTCGCTAAGGAAGCCGCTGCGAGGCGTGAGGGTGCAGCCGTGCACGAAGCGACCGATGCGTGCGCCGAAGTGCGACTCATAGCGGTCTTCGCGGATGACTTGGCAGAGCTTGTCGATCAATGCGGTTTGTGTGGCGTCGAGGTCTTGTTCTGCGGCCCATTCGGTAATGCTTCCGACGTTGATATAGCGAGCGTGAATGCCGTCGACGATGTCGTTGAGCGAGTAGGCGGTATCATCCGCCCAATCCATAATCTGACATTCGATGCTTTTAAAAGAGTTGAGTGCTCTCGGAGTACTTAGCTCGTCTGGGACTTGCTCGCTGTCAAAGATGGTGTTGCGCCAACAGGCTTGCTCGTCGTAGATGAAGTGGTTGTCGGGATAGTCCGGCGAGCCGTCGGCTTTGGTGCCGATGCATTCGCGGTGCAGCGCTTTGTACTTCATGACGCCGTCGAGGAAGGCGCGGGTAGGGGCAATCCCTTGGGTGGCGCCGGGGCGTTCGTAGATCAGCTCGGTGAGGATGCGCAGGGTCTGGCCGTTGCCTTCGAACCCACCGTTCGGGGCCATCAGCTCGTTGAGTTTGCGCTCGCCGATATGGCCGAAGGGCGGGTGGCCCATGTCGTGTGCGAGGCCGACGGCTTCGGTCAGGTCGGCGTCGATATAAAAGCGGTCGTTGAGAAGAGCTGAGCTGGCGCGCAAGTATTCGCAGATGGAACGGCCGATCTTGGCCACTTCGATCGAATGCGTCAGCCGCGTGCGGTAGAAATCGTATTCGCCGGATTGGAACACCTGCGTCTTCGACTGCAGGCGTCGGAAGGGATAGGAAAAGATGATGCGGTCGCGCTCAATTTGAAAGGCGTTGCGGTAGTCGGAGTCGGCTACGGGCGTGGCGGGGAAGCGTTCGAGGTCGAAGTCGTTATAGAAAGTGTTCTTCATGCGATTCTGGCTTGTTTGCCGTCGTTAGTGAGATTACAACTGTGCCCTACCTCAATCATGAAATATCCTAAGTTTACTTTTGTCCTCGGCTTGTTGTGCGCCGTGGCGGTGTTATCTGTTCTCAGCTCTACGGCTGAGGCTCGAATCGGGGAGCGTAAAGACTCGCTTGAGCGACGTCTGTTTGCTTCAGGCGGTATCATGTACCGCGACGATGAGATGGAAGAAAGTCGTCGCAAGGGGATGCCGTATCTCCAATATATGGAGCTGATTGCTGATTCGACTGAAATCCGCATCTATTACAAGACTGCGGATGGCCGTCGTCCGTCATCCAATGAACTGGAAGGGAGACGTGTGCTGCCTGGCTGGGAGATGCACGTGCTATATTTTAACGGTAAGTCTGCTGTCGAAGTGTATAAGCGTAGTCAGGGGATGAACGAGTATGAATTTAATCAGCTCTTGGGGATTCAGTCGAACGGCTCCTATTGGAAAAAGAAGACAAAGGACGCGAAAACAGCAGATGGGGAGCCCGTCAAGGACCCGTCGGCTTTTGGCTACGAGATGCAGACGGATAATGGAACGGTGCGTGCTAAGAAAATGGGAAATGGGATAATATTTTTTGATCCCAAGCTCGATGTGATGCTGGCAGAGATGAATAATTCCGATCAGATTGAGAAGGCTCCGGTCAGTGTGAACGGGTTTTAGGCGCCATATTTCTCATTTGCGGGTTGAAAAATTTCGCAAGCATGGTCCTTTATGCCGCACCCTCTAGAATGCAGAGGTCGCTGTTTGTGTGCGACGCCTGAGTTTTAGGTTTTTTAATTTCTCTATAAGATTATGGCAAAGGATTGGCTCAAAGGTATCGAAGAAGAATATGACGTGGTCGTCATCGGCTCTGGCTTAGGCGGATTAACTGGCGCTAATTACCTCGCGAAGAACGACCACAAGGTGCTGCTGCTCGAGCATCATTATCAATTCGGTGGCCTCGCCACTTGGTTTAAGCGCCCAGGTGGCCATATTTTCGACATCTCCTTGCACGGCTTTCCCTACGGCATGGTCAAGTCCTGTCGTAAGTATTGGACCAAGGAGATCGCGGATTCGATCCACCAGCTCAATGATGTGCGCTTTATTAATCCGCAGATGAACGTGTGGACGACGTTCGAGCGTGATGATTTTACCAATATTTTGGTCAACGACTTCAAGGTCGATCGTACCAAAGTTGAAGGTTTCTACGATCATTTGCGGGCGATGAACTTCTATGATGAAAACACCCAGACCACGGGTGAGATGTTTGAAGCCTTCTTCCCGGGGCGCACCGATGTGCATCGTCTCTTGATGGAGCCGATCTCCTACGCCAACGGCTCGCACATTGATGATCCTGCGATTACCTACGGCATCGTATTCTCCAACTTTATGAGTAAGGGCGTGTTCACCTTCCAAGGTGGCACTGATAACTTGATCAAGAAGATGATCGCCGAACTGAAAAACAATGGCTGCGAAGTACGTAAATGTGCGTTGGTCGAAGGCATCGATGTCGAAGACGGCAAGGTAGTCGGCGTGCGTGTGCGCAGCCAGAACACTGGCGGTGAGGAATTTCCGATTCGCACGGTCCGCTGCAAGGCAGTGCTGTCGAATGCCAATGTGCGCAACACCATAGAGTATCTGGTTGGTGAAGATAAATTCTCTGAGGAGTTCGTCGCAGAAGCACAGGCGGTGCGTAATAACACCAGCTCGTGCCAAGTCTATATGGGCATCAAGAAGGGCGAAACGATCCCGAATATCGGCGATCTGGTGTTCACATCTAGGGCGCCTGAGTATACGATCGATGAGCTGACTTCGATTAACACCTCCAGTCATACATTCTCGGTCTATTACCCGGAGACGCGCCCACACTTAAAGGACCAACGCTACACTGTGGTGGCTTCGCTCAATGCGAAGTGGCACGAGTGGGCGAACCTCACTGATGAGCAATACCAAGCCGAAAAAGCCCGTATGTGTGAAGAGTGTGTGAGTAGTTTGGAAACGTTCATCCCCGATGTGCGTGATAAAATCGACCACATCGAAGCGGCGACGCCACGCACCGTGAACCACTTCACCAAGTCGATGCAGGGCACTTCCTTTGGCACCAAGTTTGAAGGGCTCAAGGTGTCGATGAAATTGTCAGATCAAATCGAAGGGCTGTACCATGCAGGTTCCGTCGGCATCATTATGTCAGGATGGTTGGGCACGATGAACTACGGAGTCATTACCGCCAATAAGATCGATAAGAAGCTGTTCGAGATGGCGAAGGGGTAATTTTTTTGAATCAGAGGGGCACGCGCAGCCCGTTGGGGATGAGCATCCGCTCGTCGTTGATCTTGCCGGCACACTTGAGGCCGAAAGCCGCGGCAATCCAACTGCCTTACATGTCAGCTTTATCGGTGCTGGATCTGTACTCCCGGTCGTGTTTGGTGTGGTTGATGCCGAGCTAAGGAGTTGCGGGGGATGCCACTTTCGAGGTCGCCTGGATCGTATTCGACGCCCAATGTTTCCGCTCCACTAATTTTTAGGTCACCAGCTATAGCTGGAAGCGCCGATGCCGGGGTTCCACTCGGCATTGGCGATCGATGCGAGCAGGGATGCTACTGCAATTGCAGTGATATGCTTGTAGTTCATCATTTAGTATTTGAGGCTTAGTGGATACTTATTTGGCGAAAATAAACAATTCTATTAGCTGTTATTCAGGTGGAAGTTATTGATTTTTAAGGTCGTTATGTCATTGCCTGTTAATATAAAGGAAGCGCAGGTGCGGGGGGTGTGGCACTTCGGGAGATGACTTAACGTGTGTGCTGCTGAAATTGATATGGGAGCGCGCGGTGTTCGAGAGAGGCTGTTTTTAGCGTGCATTTCGCGGGTTTAGTCATTCACTCGCTGGCATGGACGAAATTCTCCGCACTATTCCACACCGCCCGCCGTTTCTATTCATCGACGAGATCGTCGAAGTTCGAGAGGACGGCGCCACTTGTAAGCGTACAATTCGTATGGAAGAGCCTCAGTTTGAGGGCCATTATCCCGGCAATCCGATTATGCCAGGCGTGTTGCTTTGCGAAGCCTGTTTTCAAGCGGGCGCGGTTTATCTCGCCAAGCAAATTGAGAAGGAAGGCCGCTCTCTTGCCGATGTCACGCCGGTGCTCTCGCGTATCTCTGATGCACGCTTTAAGCAGATGGTGAAGCCAGGCGACGAAGTGATCATCGAAGTGACGTTGAAAGAGCAGGTCAGTAAATTCTTCTTCATGAAGGGCAAGGTTCTTAAAAACGGTAAACCTGCACTGACGATTGAGTTCGCGCTGGCGATGCTCGAACCGGAGGCTGGCAAGTGAGTTACCTCGCACTCGAAGGTAAGCGCTTCCTCGTAATGGGGGTGGCGAATCGCAAAAGCGTGGCATGGGCGATCACCAAGTCGCTCGAAGCCGAAGGCGCTGAAGTCATTCATAGTGTGCGCTCCGAGGCACGTCTTGAGAGTTTGCAAAAACTCCTCGGCGACCGGAAGGCCTACATTTGCGATGTCGAGTTTCCCGAGCAGATTACGGCATTGGCCGCACAAGTGAGTGCCGATTACGGCCCGCTGGATGGTCTTGTGCATTCGATCGCCTTTGCTAATTATTCCGAAGGCTTTAAGCCGTTTCACGAAACGCTGCGTAAAGATTTTTTACAGGCGACTGCGATCTCGGCATTCTCATTGGTCGAGGTGGCGGGTGCGTTTAAGCCGCATTTGAACAATGAGGCGTCGGTCGTTTCGATTGGCATCTCATCGACCGACGTGACCGCGGAGAACTACGGCTATATGGCACCGATCAAGGCGGCCTTAGAGACCTCGTCCTATAACTTGGCCAAATCCTTTGGTGCGGATACGCGCGTGCGTTTCAATACGGTCAACGCGGGGCCGCTTAAGACTAGTGCTTCGGCGGGTATTCCCGGCTATTTGGAGAGCTATCTGTACGCCGAGAAACTGACCTTTCGTAAGCAGAACCTTACCACTCAGGAAGTGGCGAACACCGCGGTCTTCCTCCTCAGTCCCGCTTCGAGTGGCATCAATGGACAGGGAATCGTGGTCAATGCGGGCATGGATCGTAACTACTTCGATAAGGAAGTCGTGAGGCTGGCAATGCGCCCTGAGAATAAGAAGTAAACGACTGTCTCGAACGTCGGACATGGAATTAGCCGACGAGACCAAGAGATCGCCCCTCCTTTATTAAAAATTACTGCAATGAATTTTAAAAATGTAGCTATAGAATCGCTTGCGTATGCGCTGCCAGATGAGGTGTGGACCTCGGCGGACGTGGAGGCGAAGCTGGCTCCAGTGTATGAACGGTTGCACTTGCCTGCAGGTCGACTGGAGCTGATGACAGGTATCAAGGAGCGACGTTTCTTCCCCGCGGGCAGTCGTGCCTCAGAGGCCTCGGCCCTAGCGGGTGAGGCGGTATTGGCTAAGTCCGCCTTTGATCGTTCAGAGATCGATTTGTTGATCCATTCGGCGGTGTGCCGTGATCGACTCGAACCGGCGACGGCGGCGTATGTGCATGGCTTATTGGGTCTGCCGGGCAAGACGCAGATATTTGATGTCTCTAATGCATGCCTAGGCTTTTTGAATGCGATGGTGATCGCGGCAAGTATGATCGAGTCGGGGCAAATCGAGCGTGCGCTGGTCGTATCTGGCGAGAATGGTCGGCCGTTGGTGGAGAATACTTTGCAGCAATTGCTCAACCCTGAGCTGACGCGCAAGTCGATTAAGCCGTATTTCGCGAATTTGACGATTGGTGCTGGCGCGGTCGGGGCGCTGCTATGCCATAAGGATCTCGCACCGAAGTCGTGCCCTTTGGTGACGGCGGCTGTGGTCGAGACCGATAGCTCGGCGAATGAACTTTGCCAAGGCGACAGTGCTGGCGATGCGCTGGAGATGTTGACCGACTCGGAGGAGCTGCTGGTGGCTGGCATCGGAGTGGCCACTCGTGCGTGGGCGCGCTTTGTGGAAGCGACGGGCTGGACGCCAGAGACGCCGGATCGTGTGATCACGCACCAGGTCGGTAAGGCGCACTCGCGTGAACTGTTCAAAGCACTGGGCCTCGACTTGACCAAGGATTATACCACTTTTGAAACCCTCGGCAATGTCGGTTCGGTTTCCTGCCCGATTACCTTAGCCCGAGCGATTGAAGACGGCGCATTTGTTGCGGGGCAGAAGGCAGCGTTGCTGGGGATCGGTAGTGGTCTAAGTAGCTTGATGATGGCTGTGGAGTGGCCAAAGCATGATTAATTCAAGAGCATCTCAATTACCGCCCGAAGTGCGTGTCGAGTATCCGTTCGCGGGCAACTTATTTGATCAACCTGCGACGCCGAAATCCGACGGTCCGGTGCAGATGCATTATCTGGATGAGGGCTCGGGGCCAATCGTGGTGATGCTACACGGTAATCCGACCTGGTCGTTCTATTACCGGAATCTGGTCATTACTTTAGTTGCGGCCGGCTATCGCTGCATCGTGCCAGATCACGTGGGCTGCGGCCTGTCTGATAAGCCGAGCGATTATCCTTACACGTTGAAGCGCCGCATCGAAGATGTGGAGCGCTTGATCGATCATCTCGATATTTCTCAATTTAGCCTGGTGGTGCACGATTGGGGCGGGGCGATCGGTTGCGGGCTGGCTGGCCGTCGTCCTGAGGCTTTGGAGCGGTTGGTGCTGTTAAACACGGGCGCGTTTCGCTCGAAGCGCATCCCGTTGCGGATTGCGGCGATCAAGGTGCCGCTGATTGGCGAGGCGATCATTCGCGGCCTCAATGGATTCGCTGGGCCAGCTGCAAATATGTCGGTGCAGATACCACTGTCACCGGCGGTGAAGACGGGCATGCTCTGGCCCTATCGTAGTTGGGCGGATCGTGTCGCAGTTTGGAATTTCGTTAAAGACATTCCTTTGCGTGAGGGGCACCCGAGCTATGAGACGCTGCTCGAAGTAGAGGCGGGGTTATCAAAGCTTGCCGATAAGCCGGTGCAGATTGTCTGGGGTGGTAAAGATTTCTGCTTCAATATGTACTTCTTTAAGCGTTGGTGTGAGATCTTTCCGAACGCCGAAGTGCAGCTGCATAAGGAGCATGGTCATTACATCCTCGAGGATGGGGAGACGGCCGTCACTGCGGAGATTCGAGCCTTCCTGCAGTCGGCGTAGCGCTCGGAAGTCGGGTTGGAGAAAAGAATATCTGCTGTT
>JBLHTV010000015.1:0-24468 GCA_047627755.1 Lentimonas sp.
GCAAGTCGAGATCGTATGGGATCCGCCTTGGACGCCACATATGATTTCTGACGCCGGACGTCAGAAGCTCGGACTCGATTAGCGCCGCCTTTGACGGAGTGACGAGCTTCGGACGACCTTCGGTCGAGTGACGCCTTCGGCTTGTGAAGGGTGTCGAGTGACGACCTTCGGACGACCTTCGGTCGAGTGACGCCTTCGGCTTGTGAAGGGTGTCGAGTGACGACCTTCGGGCGACCTTCGGTCGAGTGACGCCTTTGGCTTGTGAGGGTGGCGAGTGGCGACCTTCGGATGACCTTCGGTCGAGTGACGCCTTTGGCTTGTGAAGGTGGCGAGTGGCGACCTTCGGTCGAGTGACGCCTTCGGCTTGTGAGGGTGGCGAGTGGCGATCTTCGGACGACCTTCGGTCGAGTGACGCCTTTGGCTTGTGAGGATGGCGAGTGACTCTTTGATTTAGGGTAGAGCAGCACCGTCTCGGTGCGCACTGCATCGTATGAGCCGACGGTAGAACCGTTCATGTGAATTGCAGTAGAAGCGGCTTCTATTTTCATCCATCCTCACTAAAGACTCTCACTATCACTACGCCGAAGGCGTCACTCCGCGCGAAGCGCGGTGCGCGGTGCTAGCTACGTTTAAACTGCGCGACCAAACCAGTGACTGTTGCCTTGGCGTCGCCGTAAATCATGCGGCTGTTGGGTGCGGTGAAGAGGGCGTTCTCCAAACCTGAGAAACCGGCTCCTTTGCCGCGCTTGAGGCAGAAGGTGGTCTTTGCTTTGTGCGCGTTAATAATCGGCATGCCGTAAATTGGGCTAGCAGGATCGTCAACTGCGGCCGGATTGACCACGTCGTTGGCTCCAATCACGATGGCGACATCGACCATTTCAATGGTTGGGTTAACATCGTCCATTTCGACGAGCTGCTCATATGGCACGTCGGCTTCGGCGAGTAGCACGTTCATGTGTCCTGGCATACGACCCGCGACTGGGTGAATTGCAAAGCGTACTTCACAGTCGTTGGCTTCGAGTACTTCGCCGAGTTCTTTGACGGCGTGCTGCGCTTGTGCGACGGCCATGCCGTAGCCGGGGATGACGATGACATTTCTAGCGGCTTCGAGAATGTAGTATGCATCTTCAACCGATAGTGGTTTCATTTCCCCAGTGCTGGCATTGCCAGTGGCTGGTGTGGTAGCGCCGAAGCTAGAGAAGAGCACGTTCACTAAAGTGCGGTTCATTGCTTTACACATGATAATAGTTAGGATCAGGCCAGAGGCACCGACGAGGCAGCCTGCGACGATCAGCACGTTGTTGGCGATCACGAAGCCCGCCGCACAGGCGGCGAGCCCGGAGCAGGAGTTGAGTAATGAAATGACGACGGGCATGTCGCCGCCGCCGATTGGCATGACGGCGAAGATGCCGAGTAGCAGCGCGAGCACGATGACGACGGCGAGTGTCGGGTAAGCGAGCTCTGCGGTCGGGGCCAGTGTGAAAATCGCGCCGGCGGCGATGATGCCGAGGGCGAGCAATGCATTAACTGCTTTTTGTCCGCCAAAGGTGAGGGCGCGTCCGCTCAGCTTGCCTGATAGTTTGCCCCATGCGTAAAGCGAGCCGGTAAAGGTGATGCCGCCGATTAGAATCGCTAGCACGATGACGCCTGCGGTAAAGGTTTCGACCTGTGCAATGTCGATTCCTGCTAGTTTTGTATGAGAAGCGCGTTGATACTCCGCCCAACCGACCAGAAGCGAGGCGAGGCCGCCGAAGCCATTAAACAGGGCGACCAGTTCGGGCATGCCAGTCATTTGCACGCGCTTGGCGGCAATGAACCCGATCACTGACCCTGCGGCGATACCGCCGAACACGAGCTTATAGTCAAGGCCTTGGCTGAGCAATGTGACAATGATCGCGATCGCCATGCCGATCGAAGAGATCTGGTTGCCTTTCCGAGCAGTATCGGCGTGGCCGAGCATCTTGATGCCGAAGACGAATAGGATCGCCGCAGCGATGTAAGAGAGATTGACGAGAGTTTCCATTGATTAAAAGTGGGTGGTCTGAATTCAAAAGGTGTTGGTTATTTACCTTTTTTCTTAAACATGCCGAGCATGCGATCGGTGACCATGTAGCCGCCGACGACGTTAACGGTTGCGAGTACGATGGCAGCGAATCCAAGCCAGACGGACAAGGTGTCGGAGCTGGTGTTGACGGCGAGAATCGCGCCGACTACGGTGATCCCTGAGATCGCATTCGAGCCGGACATCAACGGTGTATGTAGTTGCGAAGGCACTTTTGCGATGAGCTCAAAGCCAAGGAAGCCAGAGAGCACGAAGATGAAGAGTAAAAGTATGAGTTCCATAACGTTGTTGGGTGAAAGTGGTTGGTTGGTGGTAGCGGTTTGCTGGCGTTTAGTTCGGACAACGTTCAACAAAAAACGATCAACGATTAACTTTTAAAGCGTTCGTGGACGATTGCGCCGCCTTTAGTGATGAGGCAGGCGTTGAGGATTTCGTCATCCTCTTTGTATTGAAAGTCCTTTGCTTCGGCGTCCCAGAAGTGCTCGATGAGATTGTAGAAGTTAGAGGCTAGCATCAGTGTCGCATCTGTTGGATAGTAGCCTTCGATATTTTCGGGGCCAATGATGCGCACGCCGTTTGTGGTGACGACTTCTTCGCCGACTTTGGAGCCTTCGACGTTGCCACCGGATTCGACTGCGAGGTCAATCAAGATGCTGCCTGGTTGCATTTGATCGAGTACCTCATTGTTTATAATCAGCGGTGCCTTGCGGCCAAACAGTTTCGCAGTGGTGATAACAACGTCGGCCCGGGCGCAGGCTTTGGCCATTTCTTGGCGTTGCTTGTCGAGTTGCTCGGGGGTGAGTTCTTTGGCGTAGCCTTGCTCTGTTTGTCCCATTTCGCCGAGATCGACTTTAACGAATTTTGCGCCGAGCGATTTAACCTGTTCTTCAACTGCGGGGCGTGTGTCGAACGCTTCCACACGTGCTCCGAGACGTTTCGCTGTGGCGATGGCTTGTAGACCGGCAACACCGACTCCGATTATGAAGAAGCGGGCTGGAGGGATGGTGCCAGACGGCGTCATCATCATTGGCAATATTTTCGTCATACGATCCGTTGCCATCGTCACTGCGGCATAGCCTGCCAGACTTGCCTGTGAGGAAAGTGCGTCCATCTTTTGTGCCAGTGTGCTGCGGGGGATCATCTCCATGCTAATGGCGGAGATGTCGCGCCTGGCAAGGTCGTCGATTAGTTCTTTTTCGTTGAACGGATCGAGGAAACTAATGTGCAGCGTGCCGGGCTTGATCTTATCCAGATCTTCGGGAGATGGCTTGCTCACGCGGGCGACGATGTCGGCTTGCGCGTAGCCAGTGTCCGCATTGGGGACGATTGTGGCGCCGGCATTTTCGTATTCCGTGTCGCTGTAGTTTGACTGTGTGCCGGCACCGGATTGAATGAGGACTTCCAGGCCGAGTGCACAGAGCTTCGAGACAGTCGTTGGTGCGACGGTGGTGCGTGTCTCTGCGGGGTTGGTTTCAAGGGGAGCGAAAAAGCGTTTTGTAGCGTGCATGTGTTAGATTTATCGTTAAGTAAAATTTATATAATCGACTCCTAGATTAAGCTTAGCTCATTGATTACGGGTAAGCTAAATGCTACTTTCAGTATATTTTGCGTATGTAAATATTGGAGGGAAATGCTCCGTCATTTCCATACGCAGCTAAATGATTAATATTTATAGGAAATAGTATTACATGGAACTGTGGTGAGATGGCATGCATACTAAATAGGGTACACCAACAAAGGTTGGAGGCAATAAGCGGCCAATCTTTGTTGGGGGGATATACGTTTATCTTAACGTGCGTCTGGATGGATGTTGTCGGTCTGGTGAGCGCACTTTTCAGTCGCGAAAGGGTCCGGCCTTCTTACTTTTGGGCACAAAAAAAGCCAGACGCGTGAGCGTCTGGCCTTTGATGAAATGTTAAGCGGATTGCTTAGACAGTGCCGAAGATGGTCTTGCCGCTGGAGCAAAGATCTTCTGCTGCTTGAACCAAGCGAGCTGCCATACTGGCTTCGCCCTTTTTGAGGTAGCCGCGTGGGTCGTATGTCTTCTTATTGCCGACTTCGCCATCGATCTTAAGCACACCTTCGATGTTAGCGCAGATGTGAGTGACGATTGGGCGTGTGAATGCATACTGAGCGTCAGTATCGATGTTCATCTTAACAACACCGTAGCCGAGTGTTTCGCGAATGTCGCTAAGCTCGGAACCGGAACCACCGTGAAACACTAGGTCCATGAGTGCAGCGTCTCCGTGCTTGTCAGTTACTGCCTTTTGGCCATCGCGGAGGATGGTTGGCTTGAGCTGTACGGAACCTGGCTTGTAAGCGCCGTGCACGTTACCGAAAGTAGCGGCGAAGAGGAAACGACCGAGTGGCTGGAGTGCTTCGTAAACTTCGACCATGTCTTCAGGAGTGGTGTAGAGCTTTTCAGCTGGAAGGCCGGATGTGTCGTGGCCGTCCTCTTCGCCACCGACACAACCTGCTTCAACTTCAAGGATGATGTTGAGCTCAGCGCACTCCTTGAGTAGCTCCTTGGAGATCTTAAGGTTCTCGTCGAGTTCAACCACCGAACCGTCGAACATGTGCGATTGAAAGAGCGGGCCTTTGCCTGCTGCGATACGCTTGCGGGAAGCTTCGAGCAGTGGCTTGAGGAAACCTTCAACTTTCTCTGGGTGGCAGTGGTCGGTGTGCAGCCCGACAAGCACGTCGTATTTCTCAGCGAGCAAGTGCGTCGCTTCAGCGAGAACGATCGCGCCAAAAGCAGCGTCTGCAACGTTTAGACCGGAAGCGAATTGGCCGCCACCTGTGGAAATTTGGATGATGCCATCCGACTTTGCGTCGGCGAAGGCTTTCAATGATGCATTGATCGTAGTGATCGATGTAACGTTAACCGCTGGGTATGCGTAGTTACCCTGTTGGGCTGCGTCGAGCATTGCTGCGTATTGTGTAGGTGTTGCTACTGGCATAGTGTGTTTCGGTTATATTGTCTTATTGGTTCTTCGGATTAAGGAAAGCTAATGGCAAGTTTGCCTCTGACTAAAAAATAACTATGTTCGAGCAGATCAGGATGATTACAATAGTAGAATACAATTTTATGGTCACTAGGTGGAGACGGTTAATTGTGTTTAATTGGCTTGGGGAGTTTGAGGGCTAGGATTAAGGGCAAGATCACGATGATAGCGCCAAATAAGTAGGCACTTTTTGAGCCATAGGCAAAGTAGGCGAAGGCTGCCAAGAGTGGGCCGATCGCGCGGGCGAGTGAGCCTGCTGAGCGGAACACGCCGATGGCTGCGCCCTGTTCTTCCTCGCTAGTATAAAGTGAGACCAGTGCGCTGAGGGTCGGCGAGACGAGCCCGATCGAAAAGGCCATCAGTGCGATTGCGCCGAAGAACAGCCCGAGGTTCAGTGCGATTGCTAGGATAAGGAAGGCCGCGACGCCGCAAGCAATGCCTGCCACGGCAAGGCGTTTTTCACCAACTGGCCCAGCAAGGCGTCGAACGATGCCGCCTTGCACCACAATCAGCACAAAGCCGATGAAGACGAACATGCCGCCATTTTGTGCGGGGGAGAATTGGAAGCGCTCGACCGCCAGAAAAGTGAGGGTAAATTCCATGCCGCTGAACGCTAGCATATAGAGCAGGTAGACTAGGTTGGTACGACGTGTTTCAGGGCAGCGGCTCTTGAACATACGTAACACGGGGACACCTTTGCGGTCGGGGTTCGCCTTGCCACGATTCTCGATTGGTAGGGTTTCTTTAAAGCTACGCGCCACCCAAATCAGATTAGTGAGTGCCAGCACGAAGCTCACTAATGCAGGCACAGAGAATGGGTTGACGCCAAACTTACCCAACGACGGGGCGATCTCCAATAGGTTAATCTGGGCAAACAAACCGCCGATTCCAGGGCCAACGATAAAGCCTAGGCCAAATGCGATGCCGATGATCGCCAGTCCGCTGGAGCGCTTTTCGCGCGTGGTGCTATCCGCGACTGCTGCGGTGGCCACCGAAAGGTTGCCACCCATCGCGCCGCCGAGCACGCGTGCCAGTACCAATACCCAAAACGATGCGGCGAAAAACCATGCGGCATAGCTAAGCGCTAGGCCTGCGATCGTGATCAATAGGACTTTACGTCGGCCGACGCGGTCTGAGTAGGCGCCCCATAGTGGTGCGCAAATAAATTGTAGGATCGAGTAGAGCGAGCCGAGGATGCCTCCAAATAGCACCGCCGTCATGAAGCGCGGATCCTCTGCGCCACTGCGCTCAGCCCACGCCGAAAGGGGCGCGATGAGTTGCCCTAGCAAGCTGCCATCACCTGCGCCATTGGGCAGGTAGTAGTCCAGCATTGCTGGGAAAAGTGGGAAGATGATCGAGAATCCGACTAGATCGAGGAACAGCGTCAGGAAGATAATTCCAAGTGTGCGTTTTCCCTGCTTGGGATCAGTAGAGGGTGCTGGGTCAGCTGCCATATTATTGGTTGTGGCCGAACTTTATAGAGAGTGCGGCATGCACGTTGGACGGGATTAAGTGTTTTTCGCGATCGGTAAATTTGAATACCTGTTTAACGAGGTTCGAGCTGGTGAAAAAATAGCGCTCGTTAGGCATCAGGAAGATCGTCTCAATACTATCCTCTAAGTGGCGGTTCATTTGCGCCATTTGAAACTCATGCTCGAAGTCAGACACCGCGCGCAAGCCACGGATCAGTGCGACTGCATTGTGCTCCACTGCGAGGTCGACGATCAAGCCATCAAATGCAATCACGTCAATGTTTGGGCGATGTTTCACGTTCTCCTTAATCAGCTCGACGCGCTCTTCGGGGGTAAATAGTGGGTCTTTGCTTGGATTACGAGCTACCGCCACGATGACTTTATCAAAGATGTGTCGACCGCGGTTTATCACATCGAGGTGCCCATTGGTGATCGGATCAAAAGAACCCGGATAAATTGCAATTTTCATGATAGGGGGCGGATTGAGACCATATTACGCTAGAAGTCCAACTATTAACAGTATTTAGGAAATGTAGCAGCTGCTTGATTGTTTAATTTTACGCAGGCGGATAAGTCTGCGCATTTTGGGCTAGCCCAGTTCGTCGGGAATCGCCACCCTAGCACAGTGAATCTACCGAATCTTTTGACGCTCTCTCGTATTCCGATCATTTTTGGGGTGGTGGCTCTGTTGTATCTGCCTGTCACTGGGGCCAGTACTGCGGCCTTCGTCCTGTTTGTGATCGGTGCAATCACCGACTGGGCGGACGGCTATTATGCTCGCAAGCAGGGAATCATTTCCAATTTTGGTAAGTTGATGGACGCGCTGACGGACAAGATCTTCATGGTCGGCTTCTTCATCGCGATGGTGGTGCTCGGTGAGTTGCCTGGGCTCTGGTCGCTCTTTTTACTGCTGCTGATTTTAAGCCGAGAATTCTTAATCACTGGCCTACGGCTTGTCGCGGCTAGTTCGGGCATCATCCTCGCCGCTGAGAAATCCGGTAAGAACAAAACCGTGTTTCAAATCGTATCGGCGATTCTACTGCTGCTAGCAATCGCGATTCGTGAGGATTTCCCCAATTTGTTTCCAGAGATCATGGGCCAATCCTTTGCTGGGATTTTACACTGGCTCGGAGTCGCCTTCTTTGTCTTGGCCACAGTGCTGACCGTGTCGTCTGGCACTAAATATATGACCAAGTATTGGTCGGTATTCATCGGGGAGGATGAAACAATAGGTGAATAACATACAGCGCTATTTTCCGTGGACACAGATGTTGCCCACCTCATTGGTGGTGAACCTCGCGACACTCGGGCCACTAGGTCTCGTCAAAAAAGGGCCAGGTACGGTCGGTAGCGTAGCTGGCATTGGACTGTATGCCGTGCTGTTTCATAATGCCACGCCGTTTGGTTATCTTTTGTATATGCTGTTACTGACCTATTTCGCAGTGGCGATTTGTGATACCGCGGAGCGTCGCCTACAAATGCGTGACCCAGGGATGATCATTCTTGATGAATTGATTGCTGTGCCGCTGGTCTTTTTTGGCATGAATGGCCCGCAAGGCCTAGTTGCTGTACATGGCGGCTGGCCAGTATTGATCGCCGGTTTCGTGCTCTTCCGGATCTTTGATATCGCCAAACCATTTGGGATTTCGAAGTTGCAGAATCTCCCAGGCGGCCTCGGTTGCGTGGTCGACGATCTCGCCGCAGCGATTGCGTCCTCTATCGTGCTCCATCTGATCCTGCACTTCTTCTTTTAGGCAGAGCTTGCTTGTGGCCGAGTTCTTTGGGCGACTGCACATTTAAGCCCTCGGATACATTGATTTTAGACCACCTGTGTCCTTGCTGCCCTCTATAGATCGAAGGGAATCGCAGGTTATGATTGTTCAGCCTAGGCGTGTATTCCGTTGTATCTGTTGCCTTATGGGATCTCTCGCGTCTTTCGCTTGCGCTCATGCGAACTGCCTAAGATAGATAAAGCATGACTTTCTTAGATAAGCTGGAGAAGCGCTTCGGGCACTGGGCAGTGCCAAATGTGATACTGTATGTTATTGTCGCGCAACTGGTGGTGTATGCCATGGTCATTAGTGGGCGGATCTCGTTTGTGACCCTACCTCTGATTCCGAAGGCGGTGCTCGGCGGTGAGTTGTGGCGCTTGTTTTCGTTTCTGATTTCGCCGCCCAATATCGCCGGTGGTGCGATGAGCGCGCTGTTTCTTGCCTTTTTCTGGTATATTTTTTGGATGATGAGTTCGGCACTCGAACGGATCTGGGGTGCGTTCCGGTTTAATGTCTACCTTCTCTGTGGTGTGCTTCTGACGATTCTAGCGGCGTTTGTTGGGCAATTTATTTCACCCGCGACCACCATCATTATCTTTCCAGATTTTCTCTATTTGAGTGTCTTCCTCGCTTTCGCAGTGAACCACCCAAATATTGAATTCCTGATAATGTTTTTTCTGCCCGTGAAGGTGAAGTGGCTGGCATGGTTGGCGGTCGGATTGACTGCATTCTCTTTTTTGGGCGCGCCGTCGTGGGGTGATCGTATTGCGATTCTCGGTCCGTTGCTTAACTTCTTTCTGTTCTTCCGCAATGACTTGGTCAACTCGGTCGAGAGCCGCAAGCGTCGCACGCAGTTTGCCAAACAAAAGGTCGAGCGCGACAATGCCGCGTTTCATACCTGCAGTGAATGTGCTGCAACGGATAAGACTCACCCCGAGCGGCACTTCCGGTATAAGAAGGTCGATGGTGCTACAGTGTGCATTTGCGATGGCTGCCAAGGATAGAGAGCCGCCTCAGGCGATCCACCGATCGAGGCCACCTTGTGTCGCCTCGATCGTCAGATCGGGGAGCGTATGCTAAGCCAATGGATAGACGGTACAGCCATGGAAATCACGGCTGTAGAAACTGCCCAAGGTGACTTCATTAAGTTCGTATCGAATCTTTTACAGCGCGAGTGGCAGCGCGATGAATAGCAGGGCGTTAAGTAGGCCGCAAAGAAAGGCGTAGAAACTCAGACGCATCCAGCGGAATTTAGGCCGCAGCACGTCATTGCTTAGGTGATAAATATCGGATACCATGAGTTCCGTGATAGTGTTACGATTCTCAAGAGATTCGCGCATCAGTGCCTTATAGGTGGTTTCATCATATTGCCAAATTCCAGAAAAGTGCAGCAGGTTTGATTTTTCGCCAGGGGCTGTTTGGTAGCGCTTGGGCATGAGGCACATGACAGCGAAGACAATACTGACTGCCGCGGCTAAGACGTAGAGTGTGATGCCGAGCCGAATTTGTGGATTTTGATAGGCCGAAATCGCGATTGGGATAAGGAAGGCGTTAATCGTGATCACCACTTGCGCACGGCGATCTGCTAGTGAAATATATTGCACATGCTTGGACTGCGCGCTGCTGAGCACAGAACCGCGCAGCAGTGCGGGCCATTGGTTAGTCTCGTCGCAAGCAGCCTCTGGCTGCGAAGTGGTAGATTTAGAATCAGTGATGCAAGAAGCACAGATGATCTGCGTTGAAAATGCAAGATTATCGAGTCTGATCGTACTTGTAAGGTTGGCCGAGACTCAAGTAACACAAGGCTCTGCCTCCTTCGCCTTGGCTTGGCGGTAAGGCCGAAATACCTATTTAGCAATTCAACCATGGGACCTATTCGGCGGCTTTATCGGCAAAGATACACTGCCGGCAAACCATGAGTGAAATGCACCGCTAACGTTATGACCTTATCTCAAGCCTAGTCATCTATCATTACTCGTTGGACACCGTCCTCTAGGTCCATCGCCTTCATGGAGCACACTTGCAGAATGCAGGAACTGTGCAGCTTCTGCTGAATCCTTCACTTTGGTCGCACTGCGTTCAAACATCTCGGATTCAAACTCAGTTAAAACACTTTTCCTCATTCCAGCTTTCCTCCAGTGCGATGAGGGGTGGCATCCTTTTGAGATCCCTCGAGCTAGCGCCAGCGCATCTAGTAGAGCTTGGTTGGCGCCCTGTCCTTTGAACGGGCTCATCGGGTGCGCCGCATCTCCGATTAGAGTCACTTGAGCCGCGTTTTCTAGGAGTTCTGGCTTGAGTAATGCTCGGTCATATACGGGATAGCCGGAAATTTGAGCTTCCAAAGTCGCCGCTAAGATTTGTGGAATGGGACTGTGCCACTGAGTCCTGCGACACGCCTCAGTCTTGAGTGCTCGAGCGCCTTGGGCATGTAAGGCCTTCGCTTCTTTTTCGGGCATAGGGAAGCTCAGTTGCCACATTACCGAGTCAGAAGCATAAGGCATCATGTAGATCCGCTCAGTGCCATTGGCGGTCTGGAATACCGTGGCCGAATCCAGCAAAGAGCTCTCAACACCTTCGAGAGCTCCCAAGGGACAAATCCCTAAAATCACAATACAACCGAGGTAGCGTAAAGGGGAAGTGTCTTCACCAATCAACAAGCGCCGCACCGAGCTACGAATACCATCCGCCCCCACCACAAGATCCGCCTTGGCGTGCTTCATCTTACCGGCCACATCAAAGCTCAGATCCACACCCGCAGTCTCACACTCTTTAACATCCAGCAACTGGTGCCCCCACTGCACCGTATCATGTCCACCGAGCTGCTGAAGCAAAGCTAAGCGCAACGACTGCCGGGCGATATGTACATTTGTGCGCCGTGGTGATGGTTTTGCAGCATCTCGCCCCCATTTTCTGAGTCCCCATTCACCGATTACTTTGCCATCGGTCGTATGCACCACATGCTTGGTTGAAGTCACTCCCGCTTCTAGCGAGGCGATGCCCAATCCTTCGACCGCTCGGGTCGCTTGTTGCAGTGTGAGTCCATAGCCCTGAGCGCGCGTGTCGAAACCGCTATCGCGTTCATACAGAGTAAAGGGAATCCCGCGGTGTAAACAAGCCACGGCTAGAGCGACCCCGCTGATGCCTCCACCAATGATGGCAACGTGTGGGTAGCTTTCTTTATCCGTTAGTGGATGGCTCGCAGAAGTAACCAAACCAGTTCCGTTGCAATTCAAGCACGTATCGAGATGACCCCTCGGGCGAACTGGAGCCGCCCCTGCGCTTTTGGTTGTATCAAATTGACCCAGTGCCCGCTGGTAGCGGAGTCGCACTTTCCTTGAGAGCTTCCTGGTTTGTTTGCCCTGTCCCTGGCACTCCTGACAAACAGTCCATAGATTCAGTTCATTATTAACTTTTTGCACTGGTCTCGTATGTGACCCGCTCTGGGCTGCCCTACAATAATATAAAGATTGGACGACACACCTGCTCTTGTGGAGAGTAGGACGTGGTATTTGCAGATTTAATGACTACTTCAGCGTTCGCTCAAGTTCGTCGGCTAGTTTATCGAGACGTTTTTCGGAGACTTTTTGCGAGGTGCCGAGCTCTTGCGCATAGACCGATACCTTGAATTCTTCGAGCAGCATGTGATAGGCTTTGACTGCGCTTTGTTGGGCTGGGTCTTTGGCTAGTTTAACCAGCGCTGCGCCGCGAGTCTCGTAGGGCGCCACCCGTTTAGATTTCTCGATGTCGCGTTGGAGGCTGTCTTTGGCGCGTTCAGCGCGGAGGCGCATCGCTTTTAGAAAACGTGTCAAGTGTGGCAGTTCAGTCAAGCTGTAGTGCTCTAGGATATTGGTGGGTGCGATACGTTCCATCTGTGCGCGCATGCCAGGATAGACGAGTGCCTTGCTGGTCTTCTTTTGCTCCAGCAGTAGGCAGATATCTTGGCGGGCTTCGAGTAGGGCGCGTAGGTGCTCTCTGAGTATGGGGACGATCCCGCGGCGTTCTTCATCGGCGCGCGCGAGCATTTTTTTGAAACGTGATTCTTTGAGGGGTAAGTATTCGCCTGTTCGAAACAAGTGGCTCTGGATGTGGTGCCAAGCGCTTGCTTTGATGGTGTCGAAGTCGCCAAGAGGTAGCAGGAGGGCGCCGATTTGTTTGAGGTCTTTTAGATCGTTACGTAGCCAAGCGATGTCGCGGCCCATCACAATCGTGCCGAGTGCCGGCCAGCCTGTTTGTGTGGCCTGCAGTGCGGCGGAGGCATCTGCGAGGAGCCGTAGGTGCACTTGTTCGCCCTCCAGTACCAATGCTGGAAATGCTTTGAGCGGTAGGCCAGAATCGCCACTCAGATCGATCTCTGCAGGGAGGTCGCTAAAGCTCCAACTGCTGAGGTTTTCACGTTCGTAGTGCGCGGTGGCCGCTTGCCATGCGGGGATGGCGTCGAGCCCATTGCCGCGGGAGACTTCTTTACTGGTAGTTTCTAAAGATTTGCGAAGTGCATCTAGGTCGCGGCCGTCGGCGAGAACGTCGCCTTTTGTATTCTCAATCTGAATACGTGGTTGCAGATAGCTGGGGATCTCAGTTTTCGTCCAGTTGTCTTTGAACGTTTGGACGCCGTATTGCTCCTTGAGCTGCTCGGCTAGTTGTTCACGCAGTGAACGCTCGGAGGGCTTGAGCTGTTTGCGTAGTTCGGCGGCGCGTTCTTTGAGCGGGTGTAGCTGAATGCGGATTTGCTTGGGTAAGCCGCGTAGTAGGCTTTCGATCTTTTTTTCAAGATGGCCGGGCACGGCCCAGTCGAGCGTGCCTTGTTGGATCGCGCCGATCTGTGTGAGTGGCACGTGTAGGGTGACGCCGTCGGTGTCGCAGCCCGGTTCGTGCCGGTAGCGCAAGGGCAGTTCACTGCCGCCGATTGCGACTGATTTTGGAAAGGCTTCGGTGGTGTCGTTTTGTTCCTCTTCGGGGAGCAGGTCGTCGATGGAGGCTTTGAGGAAGTCTAGTCGACCCTTGTGTTCGCGCTTAGCGAAGCTGCGCAGCTCGGCGTAAGAGCCGACGGCGGTGAGGTTTTGCTGGTAGAAGTCGTAGAGCCGATCTTCCACTGCAAACCCTGAGCCGAGGCGGCGACGAGCGAGTTCGGATTCGGCGCGTGCGCTGACTTCGTCGTTGTGCTGCAGAAAATCGGGGCGCTCACGTATACCTTGCTCGATCAGTCCATTGCGGACGAATATCTCGGTCGATTGCTCGGGATCGATGCGGGTAAGGCTGATATTACTTTGGCCGATTTCCAGGCCGAAGAGCACTTTGCGCTGCTTGCAAAGAGCGGCTGCGGATTTGGTGCTCCAGAATGGTTCGGAGTGCTTGAGCTTGAGCAAGTCACCAGCCACGTCTTCGATCCACTGCACTTGCACCTTGGCGGCGGTGCGGGCAAAAAGCCGACTAGTCTCCATCCACTCGCCGCAAACGATCCATGCGGGCGCAGTTGTTTTGGCTGGCTTAGGTTTACTAGTTTTCGCGTAGGATGCTTTGCGTTGTTTCTTGGCGGTGGCGTGATCGAACAGCCCAGAACCAGGGAAGAGTAGGGCCTTGCGATTGCGCGGGCCTCGGTAGTTGTGCTCCTCTTCTTTGACGGCGATATTGCTCAGTAGGCCGGTTAAGATCGAGCGGTGAATCGCTGCGTAGGTGGCAGCTTCGCTGCCAAGTGAGGAGTGAGGAGTGGCGGGTGTGGAGTGGGGGGTGTTGCTTGTTGCTTGTTGCTTGCTGGTTGGGTGCTGCTTGGGTTTGTGGCCTTGCTCCTCAGAAGCGGGAGCGTTGGCTTTGGCTGGCTGTGTGCTTGGTTCGGTAACCCCGGTCTTACGACCGAGGCCACGGGGAGCGTTGCCCTTGCCGCTTGGCATCATCTTTAGACTTTTGAGTACCCGCTCTAGTTGATGATGCACGTCGCGCCACTCGCGCATGCGTTGATACGAGACGAAATGTTTTTTGCAGAATTTGCGCAGCTGGCCTTGGGAGAGCCGATCCATCTCGTCGTGGTAAGCGTTCCAAATGTTGAGTAAGGTCAGGAAGTCTGACTCTTTATGGACGAAGCGCTTTTGCATTTCGTCGGCTTCCTTGGCGAGTTCGGCGGGGCGCTCGCGGGGGTCTTGAATGGAGAGGCCTGATGCGATCACCAGCACGTCTTCGATCGCGCCTTCGCGCTGCGCTTGCAGCAGCATGCGCGCGACGGTGGGGTCGACTGGTAGCCTAGCGAGCTTACGCCCGAGTTTGGTGAGTCGGTAATCGTCTTCGTTTTCGCTGCGGCTGTCGCTGTAAACTGCATCCAGTTCTTCCAGTAGTCGGTAGCCACCGCGGATCGCGGTATCGGAGGGCGGATCGATGAAGGGGAAGGTGCGGATGTCGCCGAGTTGGAAGGCGAGCATGCGCAGGATCACGGACGCCAAATTTGAGCGATGGATTTCTGGTGTGGTGTAGCGTGGGCGACCGAGGAAGTCTTGCTCGGAGTACAGGCGATAGCAGACGCCGTTGCTCACGCGTCCGCAGCGGCCTTTGCGTTGATCCGCGCTAGACTGAGCGATGGGCTCGATCGGCAGGCGCAGCGTGCGGGAGGTCGCGCTGTAGCGACTGATGCGTGCGAGGCCAGTGTCGACGACGTAACGAATGCCAGGCACGGTGAGTGATGTCTCGGCAATATTGGTCGAGAGGATGATGCGGCGCCGACCTTGCGGATGAAAAATACGCTGTTGGTCGGCATTGGCCATACGGCCGTAGAGTGGCAGGATGTCGCAACCGCGGGCGCGGCTGTCTTCGAGTTTGCGGCGTAGTTCGTTGATGTCGCGCTCACCCGGCAGGAAGACAAGAATGTCGCCTTCGTTGTTGTGATTAATGATCTCGTTGATCAGTTCGGCGGCTGCTTCGATAAAGGTCAGGTCGCCCGCGTCTTCCAGCATCTCCTCGATTGGACGGTAGTAGGTATCCACCGGGAACATACGGCCGGAGACTTCGATGATAGGGGCGCCGTCGAAAGCTTTAGAAAAACTTTCGGTGTCGATCGTCGCTGAGGTGATGACGATCCGCAGGTCTTTGCGCAGATCGGTGAGTTGCCGTAAGCAGCCGAGGATGAAGTCGATGTTGAGGCTGCGCTCATGCGCTTCGTCGATGATGATCGCATCGTAGGTGCGCAGCATTGGGTCGTCCTGAATCTCATTGAGTAGGATGCCGTCGGTCATGACCTTGATCGCGGTATCGTGGCGCGTCTGATCGGTGAAGCGAATCTTGGCACCGACTTCGTTGCCGTAGGTGACGCCGAGTTCTTCGGCGATACGTTGGGCAACGGAGAGCGCAGCGACGCGGCGCGGCTGCGTGCAACCGATCAGGCCGTTCTGTCCATAGCCGGCATCGAGCAAGAATTTCGGGATCTGGGTGGTCTTGCCCGAGCCAGTTTCGCCAGCGATGATGACGATCTGGTTTTGTTGGATGGCGCAAATGATCTCTTCCCGTCGTGCATGGATCGGGAGGTCGTCGCTGTAGGTCGGCTTGAGAAGCGGTGGCACATGCATGATTCGGGGCAAAATTAAGGCTGAACTAAGTCGTTATATTACGAGAGTGGTTCTTTTTGTGAGAAGTTATCTTTGATGTGGTTTCTAGCTGATGCGCCCATCTTGGCTACCATGGTAGAATCGGATAGTAGTTGTATGCAATGCGTATTGAGCGAATCAATGAATCCAGTTTTAAGAAGAAATCCAGTGGTTTGATGTTGAATAATTTCAGGCACGCCAATTGTAGGATAGGCGACGGCGCCTAGGCGGTCGGCCTAAGCGTCAACTAAGGCATTGGCGAGGCTGTCGAGTCGTGCCACGGAGCGGTCGACATAAACGCGATCGCCCGGGCAGGCGCCGCAGTCGCGACTGGCGATGTCGATGGGTCGGCCGATTGAGTGGTCGCGCGCTTTGAGGTGACTGGCGAGGCCAACGCAGATGCCCGGTTTGAAAGCGGCAACAAATATCCCAAAAGTCTCGGAAGCTTAGATCCGGAATGGGTCGTGTCGCCGTGCCATGCAAGATGGCATAGCTTGAAGTGACTGATTGAAAGTGAGAAGTGTGAGATGGCGGTGATCAAATTATTAAGCGGCGATCTGTCCGTCCTGGCACAAAAAAACCTCGGTCGTTAAACCGAGGCTTTTAAGAAAAGTTGTGTCGGACTATGCCTTTGTAACAAGACCAGCCTTGATCGCCTTAACGGAGACCCACATACGCTTCACTTCACCACTTGGAAGTTTTACGCGGATACGTTGAACGTTTGGACAGAAACGACGTCTTGTATTTTTAACGAGACTTGTTCCGATGCCACCGCTTTTTTTGGTGAGACCCTTACGGATGATGATACCACCTTTGACGGGGCGTTTACCTGTGATTGCGCAAATACGTGACATTAGAGTTCCTTGATTAAAGTTATGAAGGGCAGGAAAGTAGGGGGCTGTGGCAGCCAAGCAAGCCTTTTTCTAGAAAAAGTTATCTGCCCCGTAGTGCCCATAGCACTTGGAAGCGCCGGCCCATGTGTGCGGGGTGGATCAGCTCCATAAGTGTTTGCCTGTCAGGGCTGAACATGCCAGCGGTGTCGCTGACAATTGACTCAGCTGCGCGCTGTGCACGCTGTACTAAGAACGATTCCTGCGTCTCAAGAGTGACGGATTGGAGGCCTTTTTTACTCAATAAATCGGCCAGTGGGTCCCAGCAGACGTCGCAGGTAATGTCTTTTTTTCCGGGTTGATCGAGCAAGTCGTTGGCCTGTGTGTGCTGGTAATAGGTGCGGGCGGTGCCTGCGGGGCAGTCGCTGGAAAGTGCCGACCATGTCTTACCATAGTCGAATAGCAGCAGTATGCCAGTCCAGTCTTGCGCGAGCAGATCGGCAATTGCGGCCTCGGCCTGCAGCGGCAGGTCGAGCTCGTAGCCTTCGAGCGCCTGCACGGGGAGGCGATTTCGAATGGCCGCGACTTCCGGCGTGAAGTGGTCGAGCAGCACGTCTTCGAGCGCGTGCTCTGCGTTGAGGCGCACGCCGCGTTCGTACCACTGGCCATCGCGAAAGATCAAGCGGTGAAACGGCAGGGCGTCGAGCCACTCATTGGCAAAAATCACCACCGGGCCATCGGCGCAGATCGCATCGCCTTGACGAATCACACGGCTGTCAGCAAAAGGGTGCGACTCGATACGACTAACAAGCTCCGCACCGGGTTCGGCGGCGATTTCGATAAAAGTCGATTGCGCGGCAGTGGTTTTGCCTAGAAGATCATGGGCTGCGGTGATGACGAGTTGGGCAAAGACCTTACCTAGGCTCTCAGCAGTGTAGAAGTCGCGCTCTGGGCTACGTCCAACGCGATCGCGGTCCCGAGTGTAATAGCCGCAGTTGTCAGCATACAGGACCAAGTTAATATAGTCGCGATAGCTGATAGGGCCGTTTGCACAGCTCGCTTGAAGTTGGTCCCATAGTGTTTTGTCGGCCCCGTTCATACCATTTGATCAACGAGGCTTGTGGCTGTGAGTCGAGAATAAATGTGGATATTTTAACCTCGAATAGGCCCGAATATTTATGACTTTTTGGACATCAGGATTATTCTTAATACGTGTCCATCTATGTTGGTTCGTGGTTAATGAAAGTACACGAGGCGTTTGCTGCTCAATATTGGCTCCATCGCTATTTTTACTTTTCTCGCACTCTGAACATTTACAAACAACGTCTAGGTGCACACAATGCACTATATGAACAAGCATACACTGCGCTGGGTGATCCCCGTTGCCTTATTGGCGGTGCTCGCTTCGCAATTTGCGACGCGGGCGAATTGGCGGGCGATGTTTTCTATGGATTATTGGCAGAGCCTTTCGCGTTACGCGATGGTGATGCGAATTGTGGAGTCTGAGTTTGTCCATGCCGATGAGGTGGATTTTCAAGGCCTGACCGATGTCGCCTTGCGTGCCGCGGTACGCTCGCTTGATCCATATTCCGAGTATATGACAGACGACGACTACGAGCAGTTTAGCATGGCGGCCAATCAGGAATATGTCGGCGTTGGTATCGAGGTGGGACAATTTTCTGGGAGAATTATAATATCGCAGGTCTTTGAACAGGGCAGTGCCGGAGCGGGCGGCATTCTTTCTGGTGACTTCATTGTCGGTGTCGATGGGGCCGATACGCGCGGGGAGTCTCTCGGTGAGGTGATTGACCGTATTCGCGGAGAGCCGGGCTCTATGGTGTCACTTGAGGTTGAGCGGCCGATCACTGCCCAAGAATATTCCTTCAACCTGGAGCGGCGGGCGATTGCGCTCGATTCTGTGGTTGATGTCGAGATGGCGACGGAGACCGTCGGCTATATGCGTGTGCGCCAGTTTATTGACGAGACCGATTTGGAAATGATTTCCGCGATACATGGTCTCAAAGCTGAAGGGATGCAGGGCTTGATTATCGACTTGCGGGGCAATCCAGGCGGTCGCCTTGATGTCGCGGTGCGGATGTCTGAAATCTTTCTAGAGGCAGGGCAACTAGTTCTGACCGTGCAATCGCGTCGCGGCGTGCAAGAGGTCTTTTATGCCGAGGCAACGTTGGATGCGAATCATCAACCGTTGGTCGTTCTGATTGATGGTAATAGCGCGAGCGCTTCCGAAATCTTTTCTGGTGCCCTGCGAGATCATGCTCGAGCAGTGCTGGTAGGAGAGAAATCTTATGGCAAAGGTTCGGTGCAAAGTGTTTATTCTTTTCCAGATGGCGAAGGGCTAAGACTTACCAGTGCTCGTTATTTATTGCCCAGCGGTGAAGCGATCAACGGTACTGGCGTCTATCCAAATGTTACGGTTGAGCGCAGTGCCGAAGAAGCTATTCTGCTCATGCTGCAAGAGCATCATCTGCGTAAGATGAGTGACGCATCTTTTGCCAAGGCATTTGGATTTGCGCCAGTTGAAGACTCGCAGCGATTGGTCGCAGAGCAGATACTCGACGGATTGATTGGTGCGAACATGGGAATGTCCAACGTCGAACGTTGAACCTGTCTGGTACTCTTTTTTCTATTTTCTTAGTCAATTCGATGTTCGACCTTCGATTCAGGACGTTCAACGTTTTCTCCATAAATGATTTTAGCCATTGAAAGTTCTTGTGATGAGTCCGCGCTCGCACTGTTCGATCCCGCCAAGGGAGTCGAAGGCGAGTGGGTGCACAGTCAGATCAGCTTGCATAAAGAATACGGTGGAGTGGTGCCCGATCTCGCGAGCCGTGAGCATTTGAAGAATTTCTTCCCGCTGCTGGAAGCATCCAATGTGCTGGCGCGCCAGTTGGAAATCACTCGGATAGCCGTTACGCAGGGGCCTGGTCTTGCCGGTTGCCTCGCGCTCGGTATCGCATTTGCCAAGAGCCTAGCGCTCGCTTGGAAATTGCCGCTTTGTGGCGTTAATCACCTGCGCGGTCATGCGTATTCACCTTTCATTATGCTGCACCAAGCAGATCCCGTAGGCTTTGCCAATGCATTCGATGCGTTGCTGCCGCATCTCGGACTTGTGGTGTCGGGCGGTAACACCATTCTATTTGAGATTAACAAAGCTAAGCAGATCTCCGTGTTGGCGGAGACGGTGGACGATGCTGCGGGCGAGGCGCTCGATAAAGGCGCCAAACTTCTCGGCTTGCCCTATCCTGGTGGACCACATGTCGAAAAGATTGCTGCCATGGGGAATGCCAAGGCATTTGATTTCCCTAAGTCGATTGCGCCGCGCAACGAGCGCCGCTTTAGCTTTTCTGGACTCAAGACCAGCCTGCGCTATCGCATTGAGAAGATGGGCGATGCCGAGCTCGAAGCCGCGATGCCCGATATTTGCGCGTCCTATCAAAGCGCAGTGATCGACCAGTTATTTGGTAAAACCAAGCATATCTTGGAGGTCGACAGTTATAAGAGCCTCGGTCTCTCTGGGGGTGTCTCAAATAACAAAGCGCTCCGCGCCGCGATGCAGCGACTCGCCAAGCGCTACCGTATGCCATGCCTCATCGCTGAGCCGCAGCACACTGGTGATAATGCTGCGATGATTGCCTTCGCCGCTTACGCCGATCCTGAAGGCACGCGGAGCGATGCGATCAGCATCGAGCCAGCCTTGCGTTTGGGGTAGCGGCGGCAACGGGTGGATTAAGCAGCCTTATTTTTATGGCGCGGTCTTAGTTTTCGCAAACTCAGTAGAAAGGCTTCGCAGCTTTTGCGCCAGCCAAGCTTCCATTGATTGCCGAGCCAATGATTGAAGGTGGGGCAAGTAGTTGGGCTGTTTATTCCGCCTCCCTCAGGGTAGATCGTCATCTCTCCCAGTAAGATCCCGTCAGTCGTATCATAGAGGTCGATACGAGCAAAATCCAAACCTGCGCCCAACCGCTCTGAAATTGCCAACATTTCGTCGAGGCGTTTGGGGCGCAGCGGAGTTCTCTCCGGTCGCGCTTCTTGGTAGCGTGTTAGTTCGAGCTCATTCCAGTCTTGGTCAAAGAAGATATTGCACGCGTCTCTACGAAAGCGAGCCGAGCCGATGTTAATGGCCCGGACTACACCATGAAAGGTATACATTCGGTAATCCTTGAGCTCGATGTCATCCAGTGGAGTGAGCAGTGCTTCGACAATAATATTGGGCTCGATGTGTTGATAGGCCCATTCGTTAGTATTATGTTTTTTGTCCATCCATTCGGTGCACAGTGCGATGACTTCGTCCTGTGTTAGCTGATGTTTATTGTCAGCGCAAATATCCTTCAGTGTGCCGTCGATATCGATGATCTCTTTACCGTTCTTGAAAAAATAAAAGTTTCCTTGGAGGCATAGAATATTCCAGCCCCAGCCGTGCGCGGCCTTGATGAAATAGCTATTGGGGAGTGTCTCGAAGGGGATCGTTCGCGGGTCTTGTGTGACATGGAGTAATTCTGCTGCCTTGACTGATCGCTTGGCAGCATAGTCACGCACTCGGTATTTATCTTGAATCGTAAGAAAGAGTGGGTTGCGATCCCGCGTCATCCGCCAGCGCACTTTGTCTGCAAAATTCAACCTAAAGGTCGGATGTGGACGGTGTGTGAATTTCATATGAGGTTAGAGGGCCATATGCTGCGACCTTTAAGAGTTAATTCCGCTATGCCGGACTTGTCGAGTTTGCCTTTTGGCATTACGTACGCCAATTCGTTGGCAACTGTATTGTTAATATTAAAGAGTGCCGCGACGGTTTAGCGTTAGTCTTTGACGCAGCGAGCCTCGACTCAACACCATGCAGACTAATGCGGTTTTCTCGGACACTCGGGGCAGCTTGGAAGACTAATCGAGGGGCAAGTCGTCAATGTTAAGGTTTGTTTTGATGCATACGAATATGGACGATTCGTATGTATAGTCTAACGTTTAAATGAGATTAGTTAGGTACTATTTAATTCAAGCGATTGACTTTATTTTGGCATCTTTAATCTTTTGTTATAAAAAATGATCCAATGAAGCCATTTGTTGAAATTCATCTTCTTTTACTTCTTATCGCTCAGGTCTGCCTAGATGCACTAGAGTCAAAATTAAAAGTGTAATTCGAGGGCGCACTGCCGCGTTGGTTTACTTCGATCACTTTCCAGATGGCGGCTTTTTTGTTCGAAAAATATCAGAATAATAACAAGCAAGGACCCACGGTTTGAATATAGGTCGCATGCTTCTTCGCTTCTTCGCTTCTTCGCTTCTTCGCTTCTTCGCTTAATCTGCTAGCGGGCGAAAGGCGTCTTTGGAGATCCAGCCAGTGGCCTGGCCTTCAGTTTCAATTTGGTAGAAGTGGTTGTATTGATCTAAGATGCGCGCGCGTTCGCCGGGGCGGGCGGTGCCACTTTGCGGGGCCGCGGAGGCTGGCGCGGCGTGGAGGCTGGCGGCTTTGTCGGTGATGATCGTGCCTGTTTGCAGCAAACGCAGGTTGATCCAGATCGATGGTATCGAAAGAATCAGTGCGGTGATACTAATGACGCGTAGTGTTTTGAGACTGATACTAACCTTCGTTTTGCTGAGGCGCGGGAGGATCAATGCGGCGAGCAGCAGCCAGAAGCTGACGGTTGTGAGGATAAGCCATGTCTTAGTTGGAAGTGCTGCGCTGGCGAGCGTATACCATTTTGCTGAGCCTGCGAAGAGTCCCAGTTCTTGGCGGACGGCTTCGAGCTTGTAGCGGTATCCTGCGTTGAATGGCTCAAGCAATTGTGCGCGTTCGAGCTGCCAGACTGCTTCGGCTGGCGCATTGAGTTGGAAATGTGCGAGCCCTAGGTTGTGGCGTGCGGCGGCGGTTTCGACGAGCTCCAGTGCGGCGTTGAATTGCGTCTTGGCTGTTTCGTATTCAGCATTTTGGTACGCTTCAATACCAGATTGAAAGGGGGATGCAGGCTCACTGTTCGCGGCAAAAGCGACGATGGCGGTGAGACTGTAGAGAGCTAAGGTGCGGAAGAGTGAACTCATAGTGCTATGAAAAGTAATGTGGTGCTGGCTGGTTCAGGTTGCCACGTGGTGTCGTCGCTTGCGGCGGCCAGAGAGTCAAAGGGGCGGCTCCAATTGGCCTGCGCAAGCGCAGACGCCACGGGTTCAGGGCTGTTGAGAGCAGTTGTGACTGCTTGCGCTACCTCATTGAAAGGGTGGAAACTCATAGTACTTTCAAGATGGTGTTGAGCTGAGTGCGGGCGCGTTGCAGATCGGCACTGCGGCTCCGCCCGGAGAAACGATGGTTGTCGGCTTCTTTGAATAGGCTTCGTGCTTGTTCAATCACCCCGTCGGCCACTTGGCTTTGCTTGAACTGTGCTTCAAGTTCAGTGAAGTTAGCAGAGCGTAGGTTGCGCTTCATGCGCACGGTTGCCGCGAGCCGGATTGCCTCTTGCGCACTGCGGTAGAAGACCGCGGCATCGGTGCTTTGAGCTTCTTTGACTGTGAGCTTGAGCGCTTGCTTGGCGTTATGAATGAGAGCGTAGTTTGCGTTTTGATGTAGGCGCTTGCGGCGATAGATCACAATGCTTGACGCAGTGAGTGCGACGAATGCGGCGCCGTTGAGGTAGTTGAACCAAGGGCTCGAAAGCAGGCTTTTTTCAATGTGACGTCCCTTGCGTGGACGATAGTCGAGTGTGATAAGCAGCTCTTCGGGGTTGAGTGCTTTGGTTAGGTTGATTGCGGGGACGGAGTCTTCTTCTGTTGGCGTCGATGCAGTTGTCATCGCTGGGCGATTGGACTGCGCGACATTGGCGGTCAGTGCCGGGGCAGAGAGTTCAACATACTTCTCTGTGTTCGGATCAAAGTATGAGAATTTCACTTCGGGGAGTTTGAGGCTGCCTGCTTTCTCCGGGATGAAAACATAGTCGAAGCGCTTCATGCCTGTGAGTGGCTGTGATTCGTTTGGCTCGAAAGTGGATTCGGGCATATAGCTGCGCCAGCCTCTGGCTTGCGGCATCTCGGGGCCTTTGATTCGGTCGAAATTACCACTGCCACTAAGCTTGAGTGATAGCATGATGGGCTCCTCAATACGAGTCGAATCACTGTCGGCTGAGAGCTCCATGCTGAATTGACCAATGGCACCAGAGTAGCTCTCCGGTTTTCCCTCCGAGGGAAGCGTGCGTACGTCGATTTGAGTCGGAGGGCTGTAAATATTGAAGCGTTCGGAACGTCCAAAGAAGTTGTCAAACATGCCACCGCCAAATTGAGAGGCTTGGTTATTTCGCTGGTCAGGCATTTGTGCTGCCAGAGTGAACTGAAAGTTGAGGTCCTGTGGGCCTGCACTGATCGGCGTAATGGTGAAGGGCCAACTGTAAACGATATAGCGACTGCCGTTGAACATCTCTACACTCTCTACGGATTGCTCGGGCAGTTCACTTACCGTGAATCCGTCGGCGCGCCGCTCGAAGGCATTGAGTCCGCGAAGTGTTACACTGCTTGAAACGTACAGTTTCAATAGGATCGTTGTGGTCTGACCGACGTAAAGTTGTTCAGGCGCATTGGCTTGCAAAAAGATCAGTTCGTCTACGGTCGGGCCTGCGTCGGCTGAACGTTCGACCACGTTTAGGGTCGCGCTAGGCGCTTGTAGACGACCACCTTTGTATTCGAAAATGTAAGCGGGGATGATGAAGCTGCCTGTTGTTGAGGAGACCGCTTCAATGATGAGTTGTTGCGTGTTGCTGTATTCACGCGA
>JBLHTV010000016.1:0-23524 GCA_047627755.1 Lentimonas sp.
ACATGCAGGTGATCGACATTACAGTAATTCCTGAGCTCTCCTGTTCCACCGCACTGCTCGGTCTGGGCGCTCTGGCTTTAGCCTTTAGGCGGCGCAAGAGATAGCCCTCTTAGTTTCGAGGGTGTCGGTAGCTACAGCACTTGGGCTTCCCGCAAGGGTACCCACAGTAAGCTGGCATCCGGCGACTCCGACAACGATGGAGCGAGGAAAGGGGGCAAATGCAAAATATAAAGATTTCTGGCAGTTCCGTTACTCCACGATCGACTTCAATTCCAGTGGTACGATTTTGATCACGTTGTGCTCTTTGGCTTGCTGTATCGAAAGTTCGAATACGATGTGGAAGTCGTTGAGCGCTTCAGGGTCGACTAGGGTTTGCTCAATTTTCCAGGTGTTGCGGTCGTCGGATTCGGTGATCTTGGTGTTCGCCTTGTTGCGGGCTTCGGGGTCGAGGCGGATCCATTCGTGGCCTTCGTAGTAGGCGTCCATCGTTTTGCCGAGCTCGGTGTATTTCCACTTGGCTTCAGGGAACATCTGTTCGAGTGGGAAGTTCTCGTCGATCTCCTGATATTCTTTATTGGCCAACAAGCGCAGGAAGCGGAACACCTCGTTGCGGACTAGGCGAGTGAAGGCTTCGCGGTCGCGGGTGATGTCGGTCGGGCCTTTCGGCGCGGGCTGAGCTTCGTCGGTGTTGGGCTTGTAGTCGGGGTCTTTGAGCGTCTCCCATTCGTCGAGCAGGCTGGAGTCGGTAATCCGCAGCAGGGTCTCGATGTAGGTGATCACTTCGTCGACGGCTTCGGTCTTGAAGGCGGGCGGGATGGTGTTGCTCAGCACGCGGTAAACGTTTGTGAGGTGGCGTAGTAGTAGACCTTCGGCGCGCATCAGCCCGTAACTCTTGATGTAGTCGGAGAAGCTGCTGTAGCGTTCGAACATCTCGCGGGCGATGGACTTTGGCTTGATGTTTTCGGTGCCTACCCAGGGGTGCTCGGCAGCGAATATGTTAAAGGTCTCGTAGATGAATTCGCCCTCAGGCTTGAGGTATTCGATCTTTTCGAGTTCTTCCATGCGCTGGTCGTATTCGAGGCCGGCGGCCTTCATCTCGACAAATTTGTCACTCTTCAATTTGTCGACTTGTTTACGCAGAATGATGTCGGGATTCTCGAGGATGGATTCGACTAAGCTTAGGAGCTTGAGCTCGTATTCGGGCGCGGTGGTGTCGAGCAAGCCGAGTGTGTCGATGCAGTAGAGCGCGAGGGTTTGATTGAGCGAAAAGTCGTCTTGTAGCTCGACGTTGATGCGTAGCTTTTGCTCTGCGCCCTTGGGCTGGATCTCAATAATACTGCGGTCGACCAGTGCGCGGAACAGCTGGAAGGATTGCTTGCGCATGGTCATCTTGGAGCCGTCGTTGTTGTGGCAGTCATTGATCAGCGCGCGCATGGCTGCACAGCCGTCGCCTTTGCGGCCGAGGACGTTGAGCAACATGCCGTGTGATACTTTGAAGCTGGATTTGAGTGGCTCGGCGGGAGCGGTTTGCAAGCGGGTAAAGGTTTGCTCATCCCAATGCACGAAGCCGCGCTCGGGGGGCTTGCGCTTGACCAGCTTCTTTTTCTTTTTCGGATCGCCTGCGGCTTTGGCCTCGAGGCGCTTATTCTCGATCACATGCTCGGGTGCCATGCAGACGACGTAGCCGTGGTCGTCGAAGCCTTTGCGGCCTGCGCGGCCACTGATTTGGTGGAAGTCGCGGGCGGTGAGGATGCCAGTTTTGACGCCGCCATATTTGCAGAGCTGGGTGAAGAGCACGGTCCGGATTGGCACGTTGACACCGACGCCGAGGGTATCGGTGCCACAAATGACTTTGAGCATACCTTTCTGCGCGAGCTTCTCGATCAGCACGCGATACTTGGGAAGCAAGCCCGCGTGGTGCAGGCCTATGCCGCTACGCAGCAGCTTTTTGATCTCTTTGCCAAAGGGGCTGGAGAAGGCGACGTCCTGCAGCTCTTTGGTGATCAGTGCTTTTTCCTCTTTACTGCAGACGTTGAGGCTGAGGATGCTTTGCGCGGTCTCCGAGGCGGAGCGTTGCGTGAAGTGGACGATGTAAACGGGGAATTTATTGGCCGCTTGGAGTTTTTCCAGGGTCTCGGTCAGCGGGTCTTCAGCGTAAGTGAATTCGAGCGGGACGGGGCGCTCGGTGCTAAAGACGGTGACGCACTCGTTGCCAGTGACGCGCTCTAGTTCGCGCTCGAAAAAGCGTGTTTCGCCGAGGGTGGCCGAAATAAGCAGGAAGCGAGACTGTGGCAGTGTGAGCAGGGGGGCTTGCCAGGCGCCGCCGCGTTCGAGGTCGGAATAGTAGTGAAATTCGTCCATGATGACGTCGTGGACTTTCGCCTGGTCACCATCGCGAAGGGCGATGTTGGCGAGGATCTCGGCGGTGCAGCAAAGGATGGGAGCGCCGCGGTTGACGCTGGCGTCGCCAGTCATCATGCCGACATTTTCGGGGCCGAAGTCGCGGCAGAGGGAGAGGAACTTCTCGTTGACCAGTGCCTTGATCGGGCAGGTATAGACGGATTGGCGGCCTTGTGAGGCGGAGAGGAAATGAAGTGCGGCGGCGACCAAGGATTTACCGGATCCGGTGGGGGTGTTGAGAATGACGTTCTTACCAGAAAAGAGTTCGAGGATGGCTTCCTCTTGTGCGGGGTAGAGCTCGATGCCCTTGGCCAGTGCATACTCAAGGAAGTGCTCCATGAGGGCATCGGGATCGGTAACGGTGGTGAGCGGCTTGAGCGGAAAATCCATTTGGGAAGAGGTCTGAGGCTTGAGAGCTGAGGCTTGAGTGCTGAGAAGCATTTAGTTTGTGCGGGCGAGTGCAAGGGTCAGTTGCCAGAAATGTAGGGCTCGTCCTTCTAGCGATGCAGTGTGTTTTTTGAATCAGTTCGATCGGGCTTAAGTTTTTTGCGCGGCCGGCGACGAGCCATGCCGCTACGCTTGATCTCTGAGTCGACTGGCTTCGCCTTTGAGTTGATTGCACGCCGCGCTCGAAAGTGGTTTCAATATCGGTTCGGTTGGCTAGAGTGCGATGCATGATTGATGCGATGACTTTGTGTGCTTGTGGGAAAGGTGCGAACTATGCCGATTGCTGTGAGCCGTTTCACTCTGGCAGGGAGAAGGCTCCGACGGCGGAGGCTTTGATGCGTTCACGCTACTGCGCTTATGTGCGTGGGCAGATCGATTACCTCGTTGCGACGACTTTGGCCGCAGTGCGTACGACGGATTTGTGGGTGAATTATAAGTCCACTGCCGACTCGATCCAGTGGATCGGTTTGGAAGTGATAAGCGTCTCGCAGGGCGGTACGGGGGACAAGACCGGCAAGGTCGAATTTAAGGCGAATTATATTCAGGATGGTGAGCCGGCGATTCATCATGAGTGGTCGCGCTTTCGCCGTAGCGGTGGCCACTGGTATTATATAGATGGTGTGATGAAAGAGACTTGAGAGCTGAGGACTCAGGAAGAACCGCGTGAGGGGTAGCCTTTTAGGCTGGAAAGCTAATGGGGTGCTGTTTGACTACTTACTGGGGGCATGAATCCGCCAAGCCCTGTTCGTAGCGATGCCATCGTATCTTTGAATACCCTTAAATTTATTAAATTGTCCCTAAAAATCATCATAGTCGTGGCCGTTTTGAGTGGCTTCCTGTCCATTGCTCAAGCGCACGAAAGCCGTCAGCCTACTGGTCTGATTGCTCCTAATAGTGATTGGAAGTATGATGACGATGGCGGGGCTGATGCCGGGTGGGAGACGCCGGAGTTCAATGATGAAATCTGGGGGACAGCGCAGTCGCCGTTGGGCTATGGGGAGCACGACCTAAATAAGCCCCACCTTGAGAAGGGAAGGCTCGACTATTATTTGCGGCATCAATTCACGGTAAAAGATCGCACTGCGATTCCGAGTTTGATTCTGCGCGCACGCTATGACGATGGCTTTGTGGTATATTTGAATGGAGCCGAGTTAACACGCTCGCATCCATTGGATGGTAGCCGTGTACGGGATCACGAGGCCAAGGAGTTCGAGACCTTTGGGTTGCCGGCGACTGCGCTGCGCAATGGTGTGAATACATTGGCTGTCAGGCTTGTTAATCGGGCGCAAAATAGCTCAGACGTGGTATGGGATGCAAATTTGCTGGTGGGCGATACGAGCGTGGCGGTTTCGAAGGCACCTGATCCGAAGCCCAGGGCTCAGGCAGCCGCGACGCATGGTATTGTTCGTGGGCCTTATCTGCAAAATGCTACCCAAGAGGAGATCACTGTGCGTTGGCGCACCAATTATCCCACACGTGGTCGTATCGATTACTGGATGCCAGGCAGTGAGGAACGTTTTTTCAGGCAAGAACCTGTGCCGACGACAGAGCACAGTGTGCGTTTAGGTGGGTTGCAGGTGAAAGGCGCTTACCATTATAAGATTGCTGGCACGGATGCTACCTATGAATTTCGGACATTACCTCCAGCGCACGAAGCTATACCGACTCGTATTTGGATTATCGGTGACTCTGGAACTGGGAATGCTAATGCGCGCGCCGTCTATAATGCGTATCGCGAATTCACTGCAGATCGGCAGACGGATGTTTGGTTGATGCTAGGAGACAACGCGTATGGTGAAGGCACGGATCAGCAGTTTCAAAATGCCGTGTTTAATATTTATAATCCATTACTGCATACGACCTGTCTGTGGCCAGCGGTGGGTAATCATGAGACGTATTGGGCGCGTAAGGATGATAATCCTTTGACGAAGAATCAGGCAGACCCTTATCTCGCAATTTTTGATATGCCCAGTCAAGGCGAGGCGGGCGGTGTGCCCTCGGGCAGCGAGCTCTACTACAGCTTTGATTATGGGCGCACTCATTTTATTTGCTTGGATTCGCAGGTGAGTGACCGCAGCCAAGGGGGCCTGATGCATGATTGGCTCATGGCGGATCTGGCACAGGTGAGTGATGAGGATTACGATTGGGTGATCGCATACTGGCATCACCCGCCCTATACACATGGCACGCATAATTCAGACAAAGAGCAGCAGCATGTTGATATGCGCGTAAACTTCCTGCCAATGCTTGAAGCGCACGGTGTCGACTTGACCTTCGGTGGGCACAGTCATACCTACGAGCGTTCCATTCTGATGCATGGCCATTATGGTACCAGTGATACGTATGATGCTGCGGTTCATGCTCTGGATGCAGGCAATGGTCGTCCAGCGGGGGATGGAAGCTATCGTCAAGGAGCGCATCAGAAACGAGGCACGATCCATACGGTTGCTGGTAGTTCGGGCAAGGTGGGTTCCTTTCGAGCTGATCATCTTCCTTTTATGGTCGAGAATCTCTCGCTGCTCGCCTCTGTGGTGGTCGATATCGAGGGGCGCTCTCTGCATGTCACGACGCTGGGTAGTCAGGGGGAAATACTGGACTCCTATACTTTATTGAAGGACTGAGCTTGAATGGTGTGGAGTCTCTATATTTTACGTTGCGTTGACGGCACACTCTACACGGGTGTGGCGACGGATGTGGTGCGGCGCTTGGCCGAGCATCAAGCGCAGGGACCGAAGGCGGCAAAATATGTGCGTGGCCGCACGCCGCTGGAATTAGTCTATACGCGTGAGGTTGGAACACGCTCGGAGGCTTTAAAGGAGGAGTGGCGGATTAAGCGCCTCAGTCGTGCGCAGAAGGAGGCCTTGCTTTTGGTTTAGGAGTTATTCGGTCGCCATTTGCGGTGTATTTTATTTCTGCGGCCGGTCGATCCGCTAGCTGAAGCAAGCGTTGTACTTAATCGTGAAAGGAGTGTGGGCGACTCGCCCACGTTTAGTCACTCATCCAACAACGACTCGCCCACGCTCCTGTTCGAATGACCCATCTTAAGTGAGACTCACTAGCGTCTTGGCTCTTCTCTTAACTTTGATGCGGACCGAGCAAGCAACACTGCCATGGCATTCGGGACGAGCGCCTCTGCCCAACCAAATTTTTCATGTCTGATATGCACAAAAAATCCCCAAGGCTATATGCATTAGGGATTTTAAAAGTGGTACACCCGGAGGGACTTGAACCCCCAACCTCCTGATTCGTAGTCAGGCGCTCTATCCAATTGAGCTACGGGTGCTTATTGGGAAGCCGGGATAAAGACAAGGTGGGTGGATGAGATCAAGCAGAACTTTGCAAAAAGTTAACTTTTTTTGAACTCGCTGCGCGCTATCCTTGAAAACGCACGTAATACACCATGGATGCGGCTAAGATGCCGAGTCCTAGGATGCTCCACCAGAGAGGTCTAGCGAGAGCAGGTTTGCGGTTGATGAGGACGATGACGCCCCCTAATACGAGCCAGATCACCATTTTTACGATGAGCCAAGGTGCTGTATAGCTGTAGCCGAGCTTGGTAATCATACCAAATCCAGCGATCAGGATGAGTAGCAGGCCGATGCCACTGGTAATTGAGCCAAGTTTACGAACGGCTGCGTTGTGGCTGTTGGCTAGGCTGCGACCGAGCAGGGCTCCGTAGCCCATGAAGAGCATGATGATTCCGGTCACGTGAAGGATCTGGTAGATGTATACGGGCATGGGCAGCACTTTTGTGAAGTTCGTGAAAAAAGCAAGCCCGACTCTCGGTGGAGAGTCGGGCTGGTGTCAGTCTGCTAGCCTGTTGCGCTAGAATGCCTTGGGTATTTCAGCAGGAATATCGATAACGTGTATATTCTTACGTTTGACCTGCTGTAGGCGAGAGCGTCGGCGGAGCATTCGGTCGAGCTTGTTGACCATGTCGTCGATGGACTTATACAGATCGTCCGTCTCGGCATGAGCATTATGATCGTTGCCTCGCACTTCGAGGTGCCCTTTGGCTATAAATTCGTTCTGGTGTGTGCTTTGATGGGCGTCGTATTCAAGTTCCACCCGCATGCGGACAATGTGGTCTTCGTGCTCGAAGAGTTTTTCTATTTTTGCTTTTACCACATTTCGAATCGCATCGGTGAGATCCATATTTAACCCGGAGATGATGACATCATGTTGCTTCATATATTATTTATTCCTTTTCTATTGTGGGTTCATAGTTAACGAAGACGATTGTCCCCGCCACTTTGACAAGTATGAGCAAAAAAAGAGCCAACACTATTTTGATCGCTACGATCAAGCGTGTTGGCATCTATTAACCTGAATATGCCAACACCTACTGAATATCTAAAACACACGTCCGTAATCATTGTTACTGGTGGTTCGTCGGGGATTGGCTGCTCAATTATCAAAGCAATTAAAAAGTTAGCCCCGACTGCCACGGTATGCAACCTTTCTCGTTCAAAACCGGTCGATTTTTTTGATCAACACTGTATTCATATTGGAACGGACTTAAGCGACTCGAAGGCACTCGCTGCTGCTGCGGAGCAATTAAATATAATTATAGCGGAGGCGAAGGCAGGTGAGGTCTTGCTGATTAATAATAGTGGCTTTGGGGATTACGGTCGCCAGCAGGATTTGGATCGAGCGAAGCAGTTGCAGATGATTGATTTGAATGTTCGAGCGGTGGTGGATCTGACTGCTCATTTACTGCCGCAGATGCTGGAGCGCGGTGGTTGCGTGGTGAATGTGGCCTCGACTGCGGGCTTTCAGCCGACCGCATATTTGGCGACCTATGGCGCAACCAAGGCGTTTGTGTTGAATTGGACCCTGGCATTGGGTGAGGATTTGCGAGGCACGAAAGTGCGGACCTTGGCGGTGTGTCCGGGCCCGACGCGGTCTAATTTCTTTAAATCAGCAGGTTTTGAGACTCCGCCGATGCAGGAGGGGGGGAGTTTGACCCCCGACATGACGTCCGAGCAAGTGGCGGATTTGACGCTGCAGGCGCTGGCGAAGGGGAAGTCGCTGCTGGTGACTGGTTGGAGAAACAAGTTAATCGCATTTATTGGCAGTAAATTCCCGATCATCGTTGTGACTCGGGTTGGCGCTGCCATATTGCGCAAGATGCGTTTAGAAACACACAAAGGAAATTCGAAATGAATCCATACGGCGAAGAAGCTCCACTGGTCGATCTGACCGTTTTTCCTGAATGGATACTGCAGGAAGACGAGAATCTGCTGATTATTAACAAGCCTGGTTGGTTGGTCTGTCATCCTTCCAAGAATGGTCCCTTGTCTAGCCTAGTGGGGGTGGTTCGAGAGCATACCGGAGCGGAAAAACTACACTTGGTCGCGCGCTTGGATCGCGAAACGAGTGGATTGATCGTCTTTGCAAAACGTCCGTCAGTAGCTCGAAAATTCCAGATGGCGATTCAGAATCGCATCGTTAAGAAAGAGTATTTGGCGATTCTCGGAGGTGAGTTTGATCAGACGATCCATGTGGATGAGCCGATTGCTCGGCGTCGAGGCGGGCCAGTGATTGTTAAGTCGGAAGTGAGTTACGACCGCACTTCGCAGACCGCTGTGACCGACTTCATCCCGCTCATTTCAAAAAATGGCTATACGCTCTGCCGCGTTGAGCCTGAGACGGGCCGCAAACACCAGATTCGTGTGCATGCGGAATTTCTAGAAAAGCGCGTGGTCGGCGATAAAATCTACGGACCCGATGAGACCTTGTATATCGAGTTTATAGAGAATGGTTGGACGGATCGTTTGGAAGCGGCTTTGCCGATCAAGCGTCAAGCACTGCATTGTTATCGCTATGTGTTTAACTTTCCTGAGGGACCGATCTCATTTGCCGCTCCGCTACAGGAAGACATGCTTGAGTTCTGCGAACAGCATATGGGGCTGAGCGCTGACGAAGTGATCGCGACTATTGAGTGATTGATCGGGTTATAGGCGCGAGGGCGAATTTCCCACGTTGAGCCGCTATGGACGCAAGAGAGGGCGCGTCGCGCTCACTCCTATCTTACAGTGCGGATGCGAAATATGCCCTACGCCTTGTCGCGTGAGGGCTTTTTTAGAGCCTGAGTGGCACGCGGTTGAGGCCGTTTATTGCTTCGGTTCGCGCCTGATCAGTGGTGCCATGTCTGAAGGACGTGCGCCGATCGAGCCGAGTGGTGCGTTATAGCTTGGCTTGAGGATGAAGTCGTTAGCTTCACTCTCGGCATCTGCTTTGATCTTCATGCTGCGAATGGTGTCGTCGTTGAGTGTGCTTTTTGAGTAGGCGCGGCTATCGATGGGGAGCACTTGGCCGTTGATTTCCAAAGCGACGAAGTAGTAGGGCGGCTCTTTCGGTAGACGGTCGCGCTTGACGACGATACCAGGCATATAAAAATAGACGTTTTCTGTCTTTCCTTGCTCGATGGAGATGACTTCGACTTCGGCTTTGTAAAAGTCAAAGGTTCTGTCTTTGCGGTCACGCACGTAAGCGATATAGCCCAGCACCTTGATGTTGTCGACGAAACGATCGTTTTTGGCGTCGGGTGACAAGTTGCGGTTGGCCTGGATCTGGACCTCCATCTCGACCCAGTCGTCGCTGAGGTTTTTAAACTTAATGCTATCAACTTGTGCCGGATAATCTTGGGCGAAAGTGAGATTTGCGATGCAAAGGGACAATGCCAGTAGGATGAATCGTTTCATTTGAATTTATGTGTTTGGGGTGAGGTGAATGGAATCCATTAACACGATGAGAGCTATTGAAAGATTGGACAACCTTTTTTCGCGAATGTTCATCAGAATTAGATTTTGAACTAACTACTATTTAGTCATTCTATTTTGTTGGTGCGACTCAAGGAAAGTTCGGATGTTCTTGTCACTGATCGACCTGCCAGTCTGTCGATTACAATACAATCGCTCCGGTTGCCCAGAGCAATACGACCTGCAGGCAACCAATCACGAAGCCCAGCACCGCTCCTAAACCTTCAATGGTGCGGAACTCACGCTTGGCGACTGCGTTGACAATGCTCTCTAGGCGTTCGAGGTCGAATGCTGCGATGTTGTCTTCGATCATTTGTTTGAGATCGACCGATGCTTCGAATTGAGTCGCCACTTTTTCGATCAATGGGCCGGCCTCATTCTTGATCTCAGCACAAGCGATGACTTCGAACTTCGCGAGTATACCGTCGTTAATAAAACTGCCAAGTAGGGGGATCGCACGCAATTGCGGGCCAATGCGTTCCCAGACGAGCGTATGCGCGGTTTTCTCCAAATAAGGCTCAAGATTAATCTTTTTAATCTCATTGAGGATCATGTGCTGCTGCAGAATCTCGCGCTCGATGATTTCAGCGGATTCGCAGGCGAGCTGAAGCTGACGGCGTGGGATCAATCCTTGCCATTTCCAGCAGAAGATACGCACGGGAACGCGTGGGTGGAATAGCATTTTGATCGCGACCCAGTTCGTGAACCAGCCGATCGCGGCGGTGATGAATGGAGTGAGAATAAGTAATAAGTAAGGAGGCATGGTCGCGTGCTGGTTGGGAAAGGTGCTGCTGCGTCTATGCTAAGTTTTAGGTGCTGGTGTCAATCAATGAAAAATCCCGCTCGAAGGAGCGGGATTTTGAAAATATGGGCCTTTCGAGTCTCTTATTTCCAGCTGTAGATCAGCTTTGTATAGTAACTGGTGTCGAGTCTCTCTTCTGCAGAGGTTTGGCTTTCGTATTCATTCTTAATGCCAATGCGAATCCAGAAGGCTTCGCCATTCCCGACGGGGATCCTTAGGCTGCTGTCGTGAATCGCACGATAGTTGCCGAAGTCATCCAATGCCGGTGAATAGTAGAGTTTGTTTTCGAGCCAGCAAAGGTCCTTGTATTGATAGCTGTGCTCTAGACTTGCTTCGAATGTGGCAGAGGAGTCGTTATCGCGATTCTCGGTTTCGAAGTCGGTGAAGCGGTAGCCCAAACCGCTGCGAACGATGAGTGTTTGCATGTCGTTGTTGATGACGCGGTAGGAGCCACCGCCGCCGGTTGTGGAGCGCATGTAGATGTCGCTGATCTTGTCGGTTTCCAAGGCGTTGTGCACATACCAACCGATGTTCTTTGGGTTGAAGCGCTCGTAGTCGATGCGCCCAAGTGCGCGGTCGTCGGTTTTGTTGTCGTTTTCGTCGCCTTGCTCGTATTCAAAGCCGAAGCTTAGCTGGTCGTCTGGGCCCTTGAGGCGCACGTCGAGGTCGGTGCCGAGGTGGAACTTATCGGTGTTGCCTTTTTTGCCGCTCAAGTTGAGCGCGAAGTCGTAGAGCCACTTGCGACACTTGCGATCGATCTCAGGATCGGCTGCGGTCGGATCCCAACTTGCCGCGATCTTGCTGGTGTTGGTTTCGAGCACGCCATCTTCGGATTTGATTTGGAGTGTGCCATTGCTGGAGGCGGTGACTGGGCCGGTCATCGTTGTGCCGCTTTCGAGTCGGACGACGACGGGCGTTTCCGTCTCAAAGGTCACGACCTCGTGCTGCTTGATTGTCAGTTTGCCCGCGTATTTCGTGATGATGTGGATTTCTCCCTTATCAATCAGCGTTATTATGCCGTTTAGAGTCGAGCCGTCTTTAGTCGTCACAGTATCGGCGTTGGCGGAGACTGTGGCTAGCGAGGCCACGATGAGTGCGCTAATAAGTTTGATAGTCATTGGTCGAGTGAATTGTGAAAAGCTGGATTTCATATAGCAGCATTCTTGCTTTTCAAGCTTACAAGGTATTATTTTCAACTAATTATAAGTAGGCATGTCTAATTTCAAAAAGATGCGCACATTGAAATTTAACTAATTTGAAGACGTTTCACACATTCGCAGGCGCAGCGATCGGCACGTATAAACGTGTCGCCATTTTTGGGGCTGGCGTCAGCGGGCTGGCTGCACGGCGCTTGGTGCTTAGTTTGGGGCTGGAGCCCTGCTTGTTTGATGAAGGCGGGCGCGGCGATACCGCGGATTTCAGTGCGGACTCGTTGAGTGGCTTTGATGTGTTTGTCTTTAGTCCTGGATTTGCGATTGCCCATCCATGGCGCGTCTTGGCGCAGCGCTCCGGTCGGCCCTGCTATAGCGAGCTTGGCTTTGCGGCAATTCATTGGCGCGGGCGTTTGCTCGGTGTCACTGGCACAAACGGCAAGACCACAATCACGTCGTTGCTGTGCAATGCGTTGAACGCGGCTGGCCAGGTTGCAGTTGAGGCGGGGAATATTGGCACGCCATTAAGTGACTGCGTGCTCGGCGATGCCAACCATGCCGAGGCGACTGCGGTGTGTGAGATCAGCTCGTTTCAGGCAGAATTGTCAGCTGGGCTGCAGCTCGATGGGCTAATCTGGAGCAATTTTGCCGAAGATCATTTGGATCGCTACGATTCGATGGCTGAGTATTTTGCGTCTAAAGCCAAGCTCTTGTCTTGTTTGCGTCCAGATGCACCGTCAGTGCTGGGGGTGGATGTAATTACGTTTGATCCTAAGGTGTCTGGTATTTCGGGTGCGATTGTGGTGGATGAAGATTCGGACTTAATCGATCGACTTGCGCCAGATTCGCCTTTTCGCACTTCGCCACAGAGCGCTAATTTTGCTCTAGCGGTGGCGCTCTGGCGAGCGCTCGATCAATCCGTCGAGTCATTGGTCGATAGTGCGAATGCCTTTCAGTTAGCTGCGCACCGCTTGAGCCCTGTCGATAGCTGGGGTGGTGTGACATTTTGGAACGACTCCAAGGCGACCAACTTTCATGCGGTATTGGCGGCGATCGATGGCTTGGATGGGCGGGTGTATTGGATTGGTGGTGGCAGTGGCAAGGGCGGTGATTTCGATGCATTCGCGCGGTCAATTGCGCCGAAAGTCGAGGCGGTTTTTCTATATGGTGAAGTGGCGGAATCACTAGCTGAGAGCTTCAGGCCGGTCCATTCTTGCGTCGAAATTCGCGCTGATTTAGTCGCAGCTGTGGAGCTGGCGACGCGTGCAGCATTGGCTAATTCGCCGTCGGTTGTTTTATTGAGCCCTGGTTTTGCCAGCTTTGATCAGTTCTCGGGCTACGCCGCTCGCGGAAAAAGCTTCATTTCCACTGTTTTTAGTTTGAAGGATGCTCATCGCCCCAAGTAGTGTGTATGACACACGTAATCGCAGCTTATAGTATTATGAAAATTTCAAAAGTCTTCGGGTTTGTTCTCTGTCTTCACCTTGGTATTATTGCCATTCTTATCGTCCAGCCGGGCTGTGGAACCACGCAACCGCCGACACAAACGTATCAACAGAATCGAACCACTGGCTTGGTGGTGCAGGAGTCCTCCGAGAGCTTGATTCCTGCAACTCGTTCAGACGCTTCGATCGATCCTGCGTTTAACGCCGGATTTGATGCGAGTGAAGATAGCCGTTATGCACCAAATCGCCCTAATTTTGAATTTGCTGAATTTGAAGAAATGACGCCGCAACTTGAACCAATCGTTTCCGGGACCGTCGATGTGGCGGGCCCTTCGTTGCAAGGCTATACGGTGAAAAAAGGCGATAACCTCTGGGCGATTTCCAAGCGCTATAACAGTTCGCTCAATGAACTATATGCTGCGAATGACTTAAATAAGAATTCGGTGCTTAAGGTCGGTCAGCAAATTCAAATTCCGGTTGAGGATGGCACTGCAACCGTCACAACAGTGGCGGCGGATGCATACCAGCCATCTGATTATAACATGGCCACCGAAACTCACACGGTGAAGAGTGGTGATAATTTATCTAAGATCGCAATGAAGTATAAGACTTCAGTCAGAGCGCTCAAGGCGGCTAACAACAAGACTTCCGATCTGATTCGTGTTGGCGAGAAGTTGATGGTTCCAGTCGCTGGTGCTAGTAGCGGCAGCTCGACTGTAACGTCCCCGGCTCTTACCGCGGCGGTCAAGCCAGCCCGAGCGATCAGCGCAGAGGGCACGCACATTGTAAAAGCGGGCGAATATCCTGCAACGATAGCGCGCCAATATGGTATGACTGCGTCTGAGTTGCTTGCGCTTAACGGCATCACCGATCCGCGCAAGATGCAGATTGGGCAGAAACTTAAAGTCAGCTCCACCGGTAGTGTAGCTAATGTCGTGGCAAAGACTGCAACAGTGGTTGCTGCGGAACCTGCAGTGGCCGCTAGCAGTGACGGACCAATCGAGATCCGTGTGATCGAAGCGGATCCATTAGTCGAAGAGGAGATCCTTGAGATTAATACTGATGCCTTATTCGAAAATGCTGTAGAGATTCCAGTTATCCGCTTGGAGGATTGAGAATTTTTAAATTTAATCGTTTAGCTTGATATCAGTATAGAATGTGCGCACGGACTGCTTTGCGAAATTCCTTTTGGAGTATTCCGCCAGCAGGAGTGTTCATCGCGCTAATTGTTATTTCGCTCACGTTCCTTGGCTTAGTGGTGCTATTTAGCGCCTCGCAAGCGATGCATTCCGACCCGACGGTGCTGCTGCGTAAGCAGCTTATCTGGTTAGTGATTGCGACGCTGTCTGGGGGCTTTGCGATGATTGTCAATTTGGCGGCCTTGCGAGACTACGCATATATTTTAGCAGGAGGCGCAGTGCTATTATTAGTTTTGGTGCTGATCCCTGGTATCGGTGTGACGGTTAATGGCGCGCAGCGTTGGATCGATTGTGGGCCGATGCGCTTGCAGGTGTCGGAGGTCGGAAAGTTGGGCTTGCTGTTTATGATGGCGCATTATCTCGCGGCGAATCGGCGCAATTTGGATGATGTGCTGCGTGGTTTTATCGTGCCTTGTGGTATGCTTGCGGTGATTTGTGGTTTAATCTTCATAGAGCCTGATTTCGGCACTGCCTTTCTTTGCGGTGCAGTGGGTGGCATTATGCTTTATCTCGCTGGGCTGCGATTAAAGTTTCTAATTCCCACCGCGATTGCGGCCCTGACTTTGTTTTCTGTGGCGGTCTATCACGATCCCGTGCGCTTACAGCGCATCACTTCCTTTCTCGATGTTGAAGGTAATCGCAGTGATAGCTCTTATCAGTTGTGGCAGGGCATTCTAGCCTTTGGTGCTGGCGGTGTGCAAGGCGTGGGGCTTGGTGCGGGGCGTCAGCAGATGTCATTTTTACCTGAAGCTCATACTGACTTTATTTTTGCCATCGTGGGTGAAGAACTCGGCCTGGTATTTACCCTCGGGGTGGTGGTTCTTTTTATGACTTTATTTTTTGTCGGCGTATTGCAGCTGAAGCGTGCGCCAGACCTGTATCAATATTTGTTGATTATGGGGGCGCTGCTATTTGTGACGCTTCAGGCTTTAATTAATATTGGAGTGGTTACGGGATGTCTTCCGACGAAGGGTATGTCTTTGCCGTTTATTTCGTATGGCGGCTCGAATCTTGTTTTCATGTTCGTGTTAACTGGAATTATTTTAAATGGCTTCCGCTCATGGGAGCTACCTGCGTTGTGGAGACAGCGTGAGCTATGAGCCGTATACTGATTGCCTGTGGTGGCACTGGTGGGCATCTGGCTCCAGGGATTGCGATCGCCGAGGTGTTACAATCGCGTGGCCATGACTGCACGTTGTTGATTAGCCAGAAACAGGTGGATTCGGCCCTGATCGAGAAGTATGCACACCTGAATTTCCATAAGACCCCTGGACAGGCATTTTCGGGTGGACTGACAAAGTCGATCAAATCGTGTTGGAGCCTGCTGTCCGGCTGTCTTTTTTCGCATAAACTGGTGCGTAAGGAAAACCCCGATCTGGTGTTGCTATTTGGTGGGTTTCTTTCGGTGGGCTTAGGCTTGGCTGCTCGTCTTGCAGGAGTTTCAGTTGCTGTGCATGAAGCCAACTGCCGTCCGGGTAAGGCGGTGCGGTTATTGAAGCACCTCGCAACGCGTGTGTATTTACCAGATGGTGTGCGTTTGAAAGGGGTCCCCTCCAGGCGTGTTCGTTATCTTGGTTATCCCGTTCGCGGCGATGTGAAGCATCGTTTGAAGGCAGAGGCTTGGCAGCTTTTAGGCATTACGGTGACCCATAAGCTGCTGGTCTTGATCGGAGGGAGTCAGGGCGCTACCGCCCTCAATGAGTGGGTCATCAATCATTTTGAGGCCTTAGCGAAACAAGGGATATCGGTTTATTGTGTGACCGGACTCGGAAAAAATTCTGCGGGGTCGCTACAAACAATCAGTTCTAAAAGCGAGCAGGTAGCGGCGACATTTGTGCCATTTTCAGATCAAATGGGCGACGTGATTTCAGCTGCGGATCTAGTGATCTCGCGTGCAGGTGCGGGTTCGATCGCGGAGATAGTTCGTTGTCGTGCGCCGTCGATTTTGATCCCGTATCCTTTTGCTGCGGATGATCATCAGCAGGCGAATGCGGTGATGCACGAGCGCCATGGCGCGGGTCTAGTTTTAGCTCAGGATGAGTTGAGCCAATTGTTAGCTGAAGTTGAAGGGTTAATTTTTAACGACTGGATGCTGGCTAAATTTAAATCCAATCTCGAACGTCTAGATCGTTTTGATTCGGGTGAACGTATTGCGTCTGATATCGAAGCATTGTGTAACGCGCGGGCTTTAGCAGCCGCGGATAAACTGGAGCCGAGGGTATGACTGAGTCTAAGGAGTCATACTTGTTTATCGGAATTGGCGGCATGGGCATGGCACCACTGGCGTGTTGGATGGCGCATGCTGGGTATTCGATTGCTGGATATGATGATGATTTACAGGAGCGTATACGCTGTTTTTTAGAGAATGCTGGAGTATCAGTTAGGGACTTTGTCTTCCCCGAACAATTTGTAGATTTTACGACAGTTGTCTACTCAAGTGCGATTCAGCCGGAGCATCCGCTGTTAGTTGCGGCTCGTGAACAGGGGCTGAAGACTTTACGTCGTGGTGAGATGCTCGCAAAGGTCGCGGCTTCGAAGCGCTTGGTCGCGGTGGTTGGAAGCCATGGAAAGACGACGACGTCTGGAATGATAGCGCATGGGATACGACAGTGCGGAGTCGCTGCTAATTATATCCTCGGTGGTTTATTTAATGATACGACGCTCCCACCAAGCCAGTATGCGGAGAGTGATTGGTTGATTGCGGAGGTCGATGAGAGCGATGGTACAATTGATCATTTTTCTCCGGAGGTCACTGTGGTGCTAAATGTGGATTGGGACCATGCGGACCGCTATTCCAGTGGCGAAATGCTCGATGATGCTTTTCGTCAACTGATTGCGCGCACCAAGAAGAAGGTGTTGCTTTCGGTCGAGGGTGATTTGACTGGGCGCTTTATCGAAACGGGCGGTGCGGAACTGCTAACCTTCGGTGCGCACGGAGATTTTGATGTGCAGGTTGGTGTGGACGGGCGCTTGCAATTGGGTGGTCATTTTGCCGAAGCACAGATTGAGGCGCCAATCGTGGGGCGCTTTAATTTGATCAATGGTGCGGCAGCCTTGGCTGTTCTTAATCTATTATCTTCAAACTTGCCTGCTGATGTTCTTTCTAATTTCTGTGGAATGACGCGGCGACAAACGGTGCTTCACTACGACGAGCAACTTACGGTGGTCGAAGACTATGCGCATCATCCCACTGAGATTGCCGCGTTGTTTGAGTGTTTGCGCTCGATGGCTCCGGATCGCCGACTGGTTGTGGTGTTTCAACCACATCGCTACTCGCGCACCAAGCAATTCAAGCGCGCGTTTGCTGATATTTTGCAAGCAGCGGATCAGCTCTTTTTGTTGCCGGTATATGCCGCGCATGAGTGTGTGATTGAGGGCGGTACGATTGCAGAAATGGCTCAGGAGTTCTCTGGAGAGCCACCGGAAGTATTGACGATGAACCCTGCGGGCATACGACGGCTGGTGGATTCGATTGGTAGTGAACCTAGTTTGGTGGCCTTTGTCGGGGCGGGGGATATTGATCAATTTGGTGGTTTGTTTACTTCGATGCGCCGTAATAGGGCGGATGTTGCTGCTGCATGGTGTGATTTTTTGAAAGATCGTGTGTCATCGAAATGTGTATTGAAATCGGATGAGCCATTGGCGAATAAAACGACAATGCGTATCGGTGGTGCCGCACGGTTTTATGCGGAGCCGGCAAACCTGTGTGATCTGCGTGCTTTGTTGCGCGCGGCAAAATTGTTTAATCTGGAGACGTTTTGCCTTGGTCGTGGCTCGAATTTATTGGTGCCGGATGAAGGCTTCTCGGGTTTGGTTATCCGTTTTTCATCTGCGGACTGGCGTCGCACTGAGGTACTGAGCGATGGTCGTATCTGGTCGGCCGCCGGTGTGCGACTCAAAGAAATCTGCGGACATGCCGCGAAGGCAGGTCTTGCTGGTTTTGAGTTTCTCGAAGGGATACCTGGTGTGCTGGGTGGTGCATTGCGTATGAATGCGGGTGCGATGGGTAATTGGATGTTTGATGTGGTGGAGCGTGTGCAGTTTTTGGATCAGGCGGGGCAGTTACAGGATTTGCCTAAAGATGCGTTTCACTTTGGATATCGTAAGGTGGAAGAGATTAGCTGTGGCATCGCGCTTGGGGCAGTATTAAAGAGCGCCGAGGTTGAGGGTGAAGCCTCGATCCGAGATCGCATGGATAGTTATTCGAGTTCGCGCAAAGCTTCGCAGCCCAGAGATCCGAGTGCTGGCTGTATCTTTAAAAATCCAGAAGGTAATTTTGCGGGTAAGTTGATCGATACCTATGGTGTGAAAGGTATGCGTGTCGGTGCGGCGGAGGTTTCGGATGTACATGGTAACTTTATCGTCAACCGCGGCGGTGCCAGCGCCGCGGACGTGATCGAACTTGTACGGCAAGTGCGTGCGGTGATTCGGGCCAAGTCAGGTTATGTGTTGGAACCGGAAGTTTTATTGCTTGGGCAATCATGGGATGATGTGCTCGGCGATGTGGAATCTTTTGTAGAAGGGACAAATTGTGGCTAATCCGGAATCGATCATTGTATTGTATGGGGGCCTGGGCTCTGAGCGAGAGGTCTCACTTGTCAGCGGTGAATCGATCGGCAAGGCTTTGGCTGTTAATTTTAAGGTTGAGTTGATGCGTCTCGATGCCGAGGCACTGCCGGATTCGATCAATGCACAGCGCTCGATTGTGTTTCCTGCATTGCACGGTGCGTTTGGTGAAGATGGGCGCTTGCAGGGGCTGCTGGAAGCTGCGGGCATCGTATATTGCGGCAGTGGCTCGGTCGCGAGCAAGTTATGCATGGCCAAGGATTTGACCAAGACGATTGCGAGGAAGCTAGGCATCGGCGTGCCGGAGGCGATGGTTTTTGACGGTACGGATGCGCCGCGCGCAGATGCAGTCATTAAGACGCTCGGCAGCTCGCTGGTAATTAAGCCGACCGATCAGGGCAGTAGTGTCGGGCTGTATTTCACAGAGCATCGTTCGGCGCTCGGCGTGACGCTATCTCAGATCCACAGTGGCAATTGGTTGATTGAGCAACGCATACACGGTCGCGAGTTAACAGTCGGCGTGCTGAAGGGCACAGCGATGGGCGTGGTCGAGATCGTGAGTGCGAGTGGGGTGTATGATTATACCGCCAAATATACGGCTGGTTCGACCGAGTATCGCTATCCTGCGGAGTTAGACTCTGACCTGGAAGCGCGTATCAAGGCACAAGCAGAGGCACTGTTTGATGCCTGTGGCTGCCGCGATTTTGCGCGGATCGACTTTCTGTTGGACGGCGCGCAATTATATTTTTTAGAGATCAATACTCTACCAGGATTGACCGCGACGAGTTTATTGCCAAAAAGTGCATCCTGTGTGGGTTTCGATTTTGAATCATTGGCAGGTGAGCTGGTGGCTCCTGCGATCGAGCGATTTGCAGCACGTGAAACAAAGGTATTTGGGGAATGATTGGGAGTGGTAAACAAAAAGGCGGCACCTCTGCCGCTGGTAAACAAAGCTGGCGAGAGCTGGCTGGGCCGCGCCGTTCTCGAGTGAATTCGCCGCAGGCGCGAAAGCGCCGGCAATCGCGCTGGTTTAAATTATTAGCTGTTTTCGCGTTGCTGATTGTGGTGTTTGGCGGGCTGGCTTGGGTGGGATGGATATTCGAAAATCGGCAACAGACAATTCCGATGACGCCGAGCTCGAAGCCGATCGAGCGTATTATTTTTGATACCGATGGTGTATTGCCCAATAATTGGTTGAGTCAGACGATTAAACTACGCCCTGGGATGTCGATGATGGAGGCGGATATCCATGCGCTGAAAAAAAGTGTGGAAGCTGATGTTCAAGTGAAATCGGCTTCGGTTGAGCGTGTGTTTCCGAGTGATTTACGGATTCGGGTGAGAGAGCGTGTGCCGGCACTTCGCTTAGCGGTGGCGGGGGCCGATGGTAAGCGACATCTGCGTTTAGTTGCGCTCGACGGCGTGGTCTATGATGGGATCGGTTATCCAAAGGCGAGGTTGGAAAATTTACCGTTTGTACAGCCGTATCGACATGTCGATGGCAGTTTCTTCCCAATGCGTGGGATCGAGTCGGTTGCCGAGCTCTTGGAGCTGGCTCGTAGTACTGAGCCGAAACTCTTTCGCACTTGGCAGGTGGTGTCGCTGCAGCACTACTCCGGCGACTTGGATGTCCCTGGGCAAGTGATCGAAGTGCGCTCGACGATCGTGCCTCGAATCATCTTTGGCAGCTCTGCAGACTACGGACGTCAACTGGACCGTTTAGCCTATATTCTGAAGTATGTTAGAAATCAGGGCAATCCATCGATCGAACGGATCGATCTTTCTTTACGTAGTTCGGCTGCGGTGCAATTTAGCAATGGTCGTATCGGCACATTTTAATTCAACGAATCTATCTTATAAGCTATGAGTCAATCCAGAGTGGTCGGTGCAGTCGAAATCGGAACGTCTAAGGTGACGGTTCTTCTCGGCGAAATCGTAGGCGACTCGGGCTTGAACATCATCGGCCATAGCTCGTGTTTTTCGAAGGGCGTAAAAAAAGGGGTTATTACAGATCTGAAAGCTGCGAGTGATTGTGTGCATGCGGCCATTATGACCGCGGAGCAGAATGCTAAGACCCGTGTTGATGAGGTTTATCTTGCGCAGACGGGAAGTCATCTACGGGGCAATTTTAATGTCGGCACCACTAATGTCAGTTCGTCGGATTCGATTATTCGCGCGGCCGATATTGAGCAGGCAAAAGCAGACGCGAAACGTCGTAAACTGACGGATGAGCGGACTTACATTCACCATATTCAGAATCCGTTTTCAATTGATGGGCAATTCGTGGAGAATCCCCTCTCGAAAGAGGGCGGACGTTTGCAAGTCGGCTATTGGTCGGTGCACGGGGACAGCCAGATCGTGAGCGACAGTTTACGCGTGATTCGTGGTATCGATCTGGATGTGAGTGATATGATCATTTCAAGTATCGCTTCCGGTGCGGTGCTTCTTGAAGACTCAGAGAAGGATAATGGCGCACTAGTGGTCGATATTGGTGGAGGTACCACTGATTTCGTGCTCTATCGTAAGGGCTATATAGTGCTGACGGGCGTCGTGCCAGTCGGGGGCGATCACATTACGAATGACTTGAGCATTGGGCTGCGTGTGGGGCGCAAAAGTGCGGAAGAGTCTAAATTGAAGAACGGTCGCGCCTATTATAAGAGTGGCGACCGTGAACAGAAGGTCTGGCTGTATGGAGATATGACCATTGGCGACCGTGAGTATCCGTTGGCGGCGATTACCAAAATCATTGAAGCGCGCGTCTCGGAAATCTTTGACATTATCAAGGATCAACTCGTCGAGGCAGACCTGCTGGTCCCTGCTGACATTGCCTCGGGCGTAATTTTGACCGGGGGCAGTTCGCGCCTCGAGGGCATCGATGAGGCAGCTCGTCGTAGTTTAGGACTGGAGGCTCGTCGGTCTGAAGGGCCGCAGGATGTCTCTACTGAACTGCGCCATCCGGAGTACAGCACAGTGCTCGGACTCTTGCATTATGCACTGACAGGACAGGAGGATGCGCAACAAAGCGCAAAACCAGTCGGGATATGGAACCGCCTCGGTAGCATTTTAAATATTTGATCACCCCTAGTTTATTGAACACAGAACCTGACAGTTTATTTAGTGATAAGGCGCCCCTCACGGATCTTAAGATTAAGATCATCGGCATCGGTGGCGCCGGCACGAACGCGGTCGGAGCACTGCAGTTGGACGTCTTTGCCGCGGTGAGGCTTGCGGCGATTAATACCGATGCGCAGGCGCTCGAGAGTTCTCCAATTACTGAGAAATTAATGATCGGGCGCTCGGTCACTCGTGGACTCGGTGCCGGTGGCGAAGTCGATATTGGCAAAGCGGCTGCCGAGTCGGATCGCGATGCGATTGCCGCTTTGATTGGCGATGTGGACTTGATCATCCTGGTCGTTGGATTGGGTGGCGGCACTGGCAGTGCGGCTGCATTGATTGTGGCGGAAGTCGCTGGCAAGACAGATGCACTGATACTGGCTTTTGTAACCTTGCCCTTTAGCTTCGAAGGTCCTCGCCGTCAGCGTATTGCTGAAGAGGGTGTTGGTGAGCTGCGGAAATTGGTGCACGGTTTGATCCCGTTGCCCAATGATGTGCTACTGCAAGAAGGCGAAGAAGACACTAGCGTGCGCAATGCATTTGCGATTACGGATCGTTGGATCGGGCGTGGGGTGAATTCACTTTGTGCGATGCTATTAAGCACGGGTGTGATTAATCTAGATCTCGGTTCATTGCGCTCGGTATTTCAGTCGCAGGGCGGCAAGACAATTTTTGGCACTGGCGTCGCCAGTGGCGGTGACTATGTGAAAGACGCTTTGGATGATCTGATGCTCTGCCCATTATTGCACCTCGGGGATCGCCCCGCACAGTTGGATCGTATTTTAGTCAACGTGATTGGCGGCGCGGATTTACCGATTACTCGGGTGAACGAGATCGTATCCCAAGTGTCCAAGCGTTTTGGTTCGCGTGAGGATATCGTTTTTGGTGTAGTACTCGATGAGTCACGCACGCAGAGTCTTGAGATTTGCGTGTTGGGGAAAGCTGAAATGGAGCGTAAGGACGTGCCAGTGAAAAAAGCCAAAGTTACGGATGCACCGTCGCCAGCAGAAACCATGCAAGGGCTCGGGCTCCAGTCCGAGATTGCTCAAGACGAATCTCGCTTACTTCAGCCAGTGCATCTGTCCAAACTTGCGAGCAGGAGAAAGTCGACGAGTGAGGATCAAGATGAATTTACTTTCAATGAAGTCGATGCCCAGCGTGGTTATTTCGAAAAGACCGATCGCAACGATTATAAAGACGAAGATCTCGATGTGCCGACCTATCTGCGTCGCGGTATTAAGATCAAACTCAAGGTTTAAACAGCATATACCGCTCTTCCTTGCTTGATGCGCGGTTGATTCGTGGTAATTTGCTCGGATGCGTTGTATTTTATATAGTATTTTTTTACAGCTAATTGCGTTGGGTTCGCTTGCTGGGGAGTCTTTATTTGTGACAGGTCGTGTGTTGGACGTACTGCCAGAGGCGCGCTCGTTGAGAGTAGAGCTGATCGAGTCCGTGAATGCAGAGGTGCCAGTCGGGCAGACGATTGAATTTCGCGTCGGTGCCGGCGACCTTGAGATCGGCTATTTGGGTCGTGTGATTCGTGCTGAGGCGGTTAATTATAGTGAGGTGTGGCATTTGGAGCGCATTTTTCCTGTCGATGGCACGGGCGCGAAAGCGATGGTCGATATCAATAAGC
>JBLHTV010000017.1:0-21825 GCA_047627755.1 Lentimonas sp.
CGGGGTGCGGCCCTTTGCCAATGTCATACCAGGCACCTGCGGCGCCGGCTTTGTGCACCCACTCAGGCGTGGAGTAGGGCAACCAGTTGTCAGAAGCACTCACGCGTAGCGCGACCTTTTTGCCCGCTGCGATCCAGCGCTGCGCCGGCGTGTCGAACAGTGCCCAGTTATATTCATCTTCTTTCGGTTCGAGGTAGGACCAAGGCACCCGCAGATAGACAGTGGACTCGCCGGGGAAGTCATCCAAACTGTCACTGGGCTCCAGCTTCGAGCCAAAGTGGGCGGCGAAATTGGAATAGAAATGCATGGTCCAACCCATGCCGGGATTGACCAGCGCGGCGCCGTTATCCTGTGGTTGGATGGTAGCGGCTTGCGAGGAGCTGATTAAAGCGGTGAGTAAGGCGAGAATAGTTCGGTTCATGGTGATAGGAGTTTGGTGGAGGGAAACGCTCCGTCGTTTCCGCCTCAGTGTGAGCGGGGGTAATGACGGAGGGTTTCCCTCCAGCTAATTGAAATTACTTAGCGAATAAAATTTGAAAGGTGTCGAGTGGGCCGCCGAGGTTTTCCTTACCCCACATGGCTTGTAGGTGCACGGGCTTGCCGTCGGTGTCGGTCGTTTCGTAGTGTGCATTGCCCAGTGGTTTGACTTCGGCATCGCGGGCGATGGCGGTGGTTGGCGCAGTGGCTTTTGCATCCTCTAATGTGGTCTTAACTCCGAGCATCATCGGACCGTGACGAAATGAGAAGTGCTGCTTCGAGTTGTTCATGCACTCGTGGCTGTCGAAGGTGAAAAAATGTAGTGGTGAATCGAATACAATCTGATCGCCTGCCTTCAGCGCTGCGGTGATGTGCACGAAGCCATTTTCGTAGTTGGTTTCGATTGGCTGGCCATTGAGTGTGACGGTGGACTGAGCGCCTGATGTCCATGCCTCCGGTGCAAAGAACTTTAAGGTGACGCTCCCTGCGGTGCAGTCTTCGACGGCGAAGCGGACGGTGCCGGAGGCTGGGTAGTTCGCCTGCTGGCGTAGTGTCAGCGTGCCGGACTCGAGCGTGAGTGCGACCTTGCTACTGTGGAAGTAGGGGAAGGTGACGATGTCGCCCTCGGTGTAGTGTGAATACTGATACGCCCGTGCGAGGCCATCGCCGCCGCGCATATTACAGCACCAGAAAACCTCATACATGTGTGAGCTGGCAAATTGGCTTGGTTTCGCATGGGAGCCGCAGGCATGCTGCTTGCTCAGGCCTTCCGGTGGATCCATATCGGCTCCGGTGCAATGATCGGTGCCAAAGGCGCCATTCTCACGACCTGCGTGGGCGATCGCATTGTAGAAAATGTGGTGCGCATCCTGTAGGTAGGTAGCCTCGCCGGTGAATTCCCATAGCTCTTGAGAGACGATGAAGGAATCGACGATGGCGCAGGGCTCTGTCCAGCTGGGAATGCCAAACCAGTTGTAGTTGGCGTAGTGGTCGGTCCAAGCCTTGGTCTTGTAGAGCTCAAAGGTATCGCGGGCGAGTTGGATCAGTGAGGCATCGCCTGTGCTGCGATAGTGGCGAAGGATGCCGCGCAAGCCGGAGAGCGTGGCATGTGTTTGCACATAGAGCTGTTCGCGCGGGAGTTTCGCGTAGGCACTGATCATCGCTTCAATGAGTGCTTTCAGTTCCTCGCCTCCGAGTAATTCATAGGCAGCCGTGGCACCGTCGAGTGCGATAAAGGCGCAGCCGCAATCGGATTCGCCTGGAGCGTGGCGGGGCTTCATGGTTTGACCGCCAGCTTGCCAGTTCGGATCGATGTTGCCTGAGAGTTGCCACGCAGGATCGTCGTAGCGCGTGTCCTCGTTGATCGGGTAGTTCGCGTAGTTATTTACCTGTGGAATGAAGAGATTCGTGATGATGCTCTTGAGCACGGTCAGTGCTTTGTCGCCTTGCTGCTGATCGCGCTCGCGTTGCCAGTTAATATATTCGACCAGTCCGCGCACCATCCAGCTGTGCCCCGACATTGATTGTTCATTAGTCACGCCGGTCGGAGGGATCGGGCCGATGTAGCCGTCTTCGTTCAGCTCGGTGTGCAGTTGATCGATGATGGTATCGAGATAGGCCGGTGTGCGGTGCGTGGCTTGTGCCAGCATGGAGAGCGCCAGAATGGTGCGCCCCTCCCAGTCGGCAGGCCAGGCCAGCTCATCCATCGAGAAAATCGTTTCCGGCCAATACTTTTCAGTTTCGAGGCGCGAGAAATTCAGGTTGGCGCGCATGTTGAGTTCGCCAAAGAGGGAGAGTGTATCAAGAGAAACGGGGTGCATGATTTTTTGTGTCAATTAAAGTGTATGCAGGCAGTGTATCAAAAAAAATAGGCACAGACTCGGACATATGATCCATGTTTTAGAACAAAACAACCGGCCGGAAGGGGGCTCAAACTCCCTTTTCCCCTAAAGGATGGTGCCTTCAGTGGCTTTTGCGAGTTTAACGCGCAGCGTGCGTTTTGAGCGAAAGTGGTTGTTATTTACTAAAACGCGGTTGATTACTCGGTGCGTTCTCCGCGCAGTTGGTCTATAATACGTCATTCTAATCGATTTAATATGCGTGGCCGCTCGCTGAGTTGTGCATTTACTCGATCCACTCCAATCTACTTTACCCTATTGAGACCGGTTTAAAACCGGCGATCATTCAACCATTACTATGAGCGCAAAAAAACTCCCTTCACGCGACCTTTGGGCCTACGCTTCCGGCGAAGGTGCGACTTCAATCACCATGAACGGCATGGGCAATTTTGCCCTACTGTTTTATACGCAAATCATGGGGATGAGCCCGGAGATTGTGGGTATCGCGCTGTTTCTTGCGACGTTCTGGGATGCGATCACCGACCCGCTGATGGGCACCATCACCGACCGCACCAATTCGCGATTCGGTCGGCGTCACCCGTATATGTTAGTCGGCGGCGTGTTGGTCTGTGTGGCCTTTGTGGCCTTGTGGTTTATTCCGGAATCGTTCCGCGGTGAGAAGGTCCTGTTCGGCTATTTGCTCGTGCTGAACATAATCGTGAAGACCGCCTTCACCGTCTTTGTGGTGCCGTATACCGCATTGGGCTTTGAAATGTGTAAGGCCTATGATGACCGTGCGCGCCTGCAGGGCATCCGTTATGGCTTTAATATGTTTATGAATATCCTCTTCGGCGGGTTTGCTTGGATGTTGTTTTTTCCAGAGGTCACGGCTGCCGATGGTTCGATCATAGATGGCACCAAGGTCGAGGCGAATTACCTGAATATGGGGGTGATCCTTGGGGGCGTTTCGTTGCTGCTGGTTCTGTTCTGTGTGTATGCGACTTATAAGTATGCCGAGAAGGGCGATGCGCTCAAAGCCAACACGGGTGAGGACGGTGGTCTTGCCGGCCACGCGAAAGCCTTTATCCACGACCTCAAGGATGTGTATTCGGATAAATTGGTATGGTTTGTTTTTGGCTTTTTCGGGCTCGCGCAGTTCTCGATGATGGTGGTCTCGCAGGTGCAGATGTTTACCTACATCGAATACATGGAATTCACCGCTGCACAGAAGACATTCGTGCACACCGGCGGCATGCTTGGATTTGCGGTGGGTTCACTGGGGCTTGGCAGCATGGTGAAGCGCTGGGATAAAAAGAAGACTGGCATTGTTGCGATGGTGATCAGTTCGGCGGGTGGCTTGGGGCTGTTTGCTGTATTTACAGGTGGCTTGCTGGACCCGCAGGCGAGTGTCGGAGGCTTCCCGCTGGCAGTCGCGGTATTTGGTGTGTTGCAAATGCTGTGGTGGGGCGGTTGCGGAATCATCGTGCCATTGGCGACTGCGATGATTGCCGACCTCTCTGAGGTGAAAAAATGGCAGACAGGTGAAGTGACTGAAGGACGCTACGCTGCCGGCTTTTCCTTTTTCCTTAAGCTGGCCAATTCGCTCGGCTTGCTAGTGACTGGGTTCATCCTCAAGAGCGTCGGCTATATCTCGGGAGCTGAGGCGCAGGCACCCGCAGCGATTAACAACCTCGCAGTCACGACTTTCATTGCTGGGCCGATCCTGATGGCGGTTTCCTTTTTCGTGCTACGTTTCTACCCGATCACGCACGAAAGCATGTCTGCTTTGCGCATTAAATATGGTGTAGACGAAAGTTAATCGTTCCAGTTTTGCCAAAATCGAAATCAGTTTTACTCGTTGCCGCCATCACGCTCAGTGTGGTGGTGCTGCTGCTAGTGCTGGATCGGCAAAGGCGCGTTTCGGACACGCTAGAGGCGACGGGTGAAGCGCAAATGCGTGATGTGCCGCTACCACTGCTTGTGCACGATATGGTCGTCCACAGTGAAGAGGCGGTGGAGCTTGAGCCACCCGGGAGAGTGCTTGCAGCTGCAGGGCTCGATGGGATCGATGGGTTGAAGGATGAAGCGGCACTGGTTCAATTGCTTCCGGCATGGATGCATGAAGAAGGAGTGGCGTTCTATTTTGAACAGGCCGAAGTCGTCGGTGAGCCAGTGACACGTTGCCGGGGGCGTTACAAGTGGGACGACGGAGCCTCCATGGAATATGAGCTGACGGATATCGGTCCGACTGCGAAGCCGGAGTTGATCAAGAGCCTTGGCTTTAATATCGATCAGGGAAACACCGAGGGGGAAACCGGCTACACCGCTGCTTACGAAATGGAGCAGGGCACCTTGATGAATCATGAATACGATGAAGCTGCCGGCGAGGGGAGCTTACAGATTTTGGTCAAAGATCGCTACTTACTGGAAGTGCAATTGGAAGGCTTCGAAGCCGAAGCCTTTGAAGATGTGATTGAGAACCACCTGCCACTGGACGAGTTGCTGCAATTGTAGCGAAGACAGGTATTTTAAATTCATTTGGAAGACTACGCACATAGGAGCGTAACCGGCGCGATCGATCAGTGTGAGTCTCTATTGGTTCAGCCATGTAGGCTCTGCACTGGCATGCACTTGCGAAAGGTCGCGAATTGCCGCCAAAGGAGTCGCCCCTAGGGAGTTTGAGGCCGAGTCACAGCCCCGGCCTTAGCCTTCTGAAACTCGCGCTGCCCGTGGCCGTTCTTCGGCAGCTCTATGCCGTGCTGCTTGCAGCGCACGGGCTTGATCTGAAACCGTTTGTCCTTCTTTTTCTGTCTCGCCATGATGGTGCATTTTGGGCGCACTTTTAGTCACACTCCAATTTTTATTTTTCTACGAATTCCATAAATGGCTCGTGTTCAGGGATTTTGTTGGATTTGTGTCGGTTATGGCATGCAAGAGGTCAGGAGTTCGACTCTCCTATGCTCCACCAGGGATTTTAGGCCGGAAGCCGCTTTTTTAAAGCCTTTCAGCCTTTTTTGTGCATGGGACAGCGTTCGGGTTTGGTTCGAAACAATCTGGTGGAATCCGGCTGAATCTGCCCAAAGTGGCCATTTTTGGGCAACCGCTCTGGGTTTGCCATTTTTTTGAGTTCACAGCTTCGCGGCGTGCTACGGTTGGACGGTTGTCAGTCTATGTCGGATAAAACTAGTTTTATCCGACTTTAGTGAAAATAGCTACACCACTGCATGTTCGGGTAAGTTTCATAATTCCTGCACCGTCGGCAAGATCACGGACCCGATCAAACCCACAAAGTGTGGTCACGGTGCTGACGCTCTTCTGTCATAGTCGATTCCATACAACAATGGCACCGGCAACGGATTTAAGCCGAAAGGACACCCCCGTGGATAGCACCGATCAACCGAACAAAGGCTATGTCGATCATGGCATCCTGACAACGGGCGTCGCATTGATCGATACCATCGTCGATGCCGCCCCGCCGCAGCCCTTCTTTTTCGTCGTTGGATTTGAGAAGCCACCTCTCGGCTTCTACGGCTCTAAGCAATACTGGGACTTGTATGATCGTAATGACTTTCCGCTTGCGACTTTTAAAACAGCTCCAGTGGAGACCCGTGAAGGGACCACTAAAATGCCCGCGAACTCTTGAACTACGAGCCGAATAAGACCAACGAAAGGTCGACCTTTATATTGGCCACCGCAATGTCTGCCAGTGGGCGCATTTTAGATGGTTCATTCGCTTTGCAGCGGCTGCTTTGGGCTTCATTATCACCTGTTGCTCTTTCGGGGGAGTCTCTTCTTCGATGGCTGGAGGTACATCGAATTGCGCATCGTCTTGAATGACAATGTTGGCAGCCGTAATGATCCCAGCCACGAAAGCCGCGCCAATATGAAGCACGATGCTAATGATGATTACCTTCATCAGCATCGGGTTGAGCGTTCCCTTTTTAGGGAATGGGATCATTGCTGATATTCGCTATTTATAGTGAATACTCTGAAGGGCTTGTCCTTTGATGAGGATTGTGTCTTTGCGACCGTTGATTTGGATTGAGTAGTGTTTGTCTTCCTCCAGTAGATTGAAGACGACGATTGCGATGCTACCGTCCGGGTTTTTGAATGCGGTGGCCATAACGTCGGCATCGTGTCCTTTCAGGCCGATACGGACAGCACCGGGGCGAACGAATTTACTGACGTGGGCGACTGCATAATAGAGCGGTGTGAGGTAAACAGCGTTGCGGCCGCTATCGACTAGGATAGGAGCGAGGCAGAAGTTGCGGGCATGGTTGGGGCCGCCGCGCGTATTGAGCACCATGTTCCAGTCGATCCAGCCGACAAGGTTGTGGTTGAGTCCGCCGATTAGGTCGCGTGCATAGCGGTAGAAGGGGCTGTATTTCGGGTGATGCACTTTATCTGCTTCGGGAGCCCACATCCATCCCCAGTCGGTGGCTTCTTTGCGCCAATACCAATCGTCTTCCAGCCAAACGCCGATGTCCTCATCGTCGCCCATGGCATCGATGCAACCTTCTGAGTGGAGGATGCCTTTGTTGGGATATTTATTATGCACATAGTCGAGTGAGTCCGAACTGACGGTGGTAGTACTTTCATACCAGTGGACGGCCATGCCATCGACGTATTGTGCGGCCTTTTTGTTCCCGTAGATCGTGTCGGCCCATTCTTCGAGGTGGTGGCCACGATTTTGATCGTAAGCCCAGATACCGGCGGAGATGCCTGCTTTTTCAAAAGCGGGGCCGAGGTCGTTGCCGATCCAGTCTGCCATCTCGGTTGCGGTGAAGTGGAGGCTCTCCCAGTTGCTACCATTCCCGAGTGGTTCGTTGGTCGGCGTGATGCCCCAGATATCGATGCCTTCGGCTTTGTAGGCTTCGATGTATTTGACGATGTAATCGGCAAAAGTGGAGTAGTGCTCTTTGAGGAGAGAGCCGCCGTTCCATGTGTTGTTGGTTTTCATCCATGGGGGAGAGGTCCACGGGGAGGCTAAGATCTTGAAATCGGCACCCGGGATCTTTTGTGCGTCTTTGATCATACCGAGCAAGTATTTACGATCCGGTTCAATCGAGAAGTGTTCGAGCGCGGTGTCGCCTGGGACGGGTGCGTAGGTGTAGTTCGTTACCGAGAAATCACAGCTGGCGATGTGGGTGCGAGTTAGCGAGTAGTGGGCACCGCTTGGGGCGAAGTACTTACGCATCACTGATTCTCGCTTGGCGGCAGAGAGTTCGCTCAGAACCTGAGCTGAAGATTCGGTGAAGGATCCGCCTATACCGATGAGCGTCTGGAAGGTTTGTCCTGCATCGACGGTTAGTGTGTAGTCGGGCTTTGCATCGGTGGATACCGGCTCGACCTGTTTGAGACGGTCGCCTTGACGTGTGGTTTGATAGATTTCAAGCATTGTCGGTTCGGGTTGAATGCCGTGGCACGCAGTGACCGATAGACTGAGTCCTAAGAGGGCGAGAGTTTTTTTTAATTTTAGAATAGGGATCATTTGAATAGTTGGTTGGAGATTTAAGTGGAAGGGATGGCCTCGTCTTCTGCGGCTCGCCGTTTGATGAGATCGGCTTCGATGCCGGCTACATCCTTCTCGGTGAGAGGATACCAAAGTAGGATCACACCGTTCGCGATAGCCAGTATCCCCGGGAGGATGGAGAACATGACGCGGATACCGATCATCGCACTTTCGGTTTGTTGTTCGTTGGCGACAAAGCCGACGCCGGAGAGCATCCAGCCGGATAAACCGCCGCCGATGGTGAGTCCCATCTTCTGAGCAAACATGGCGGCTGAGAACACGAGTCCCATGCTGCGCCGACCGAATTTCCATTCACCATAGTCCGCTACATCGGTGTAAATAGACCAGACTAGGGCGGGTGTCGGGCCTGCCAGAAGGCTGCCTAATACGTTGATCGCGAGCATTAGGCCGTAGGATTCTGCGGGAATGAAGTAAAAGCCGAACAGGGTGAATCCGTTGAGCAGAGTGAGCCCGATCAGGGCATTTCGTTTGCCGAAGCGTTTACTCAGTTTACTGGTAAAGAAGATGCCGACGATGAACGCGAGCGCTCCCGTTGAGAGTAGCAGAGAGGTGCGGTCGAGGAACCACAGCACCGGGCTGCCGTCGTCGCCGGTATAGTATTTGAAGAAGTGGTTAGTGACTGCGGCACGGACGGCCACATTCGAAAGCGTGAGAATGGCCGCAATGACCATGATGAGCCACGGGCGGTTCTTGAAGAGGCACTTAATATCTTTGGCAATACTTGCTCCACCTTCAGGGACTTTCTGTGGTTTGACGCGTTCTTTAGTCGTTGCAAATGTGATGATGAAGAGCACCACGGCGATGACCGAGAGCAGTGCCATGGTTAGCTTGAAGCCGGTCGCTTCGTCGCCTCCGCCGAGTAGTCTCACCAGTGGGCGAACGGTGAGCGAAATGATCAACATGCCTGAGAATGCACCGACGAATCGATAGCTGGAGAGCGAGGTGCGTTCGTCTGAGTTCGGAGTCATCACACCCATGAGTGCGGAGTAGGGCACGTTGATCGCAGTGTATGCCATCATGAGCCCGATGTAGGTCACATAGGCGTAGATCAGTTTGCCGGTCTGTGAGAACTCGGGGTTCGCAAACGCGAGGTAGCCGCAGAGACCAAAGGGGATAGCCATCCATAACAGGTAGGGGCGATACTTGCCCCAGCGTGTATTAGTGCGGTCGGCAATGGCTCCCATGAGTGGATCGTTAATGGCATCCCAGCAGCGGGCGACGACGAAGAGTGTGCCGACGGCCGCCGGGGATAGTCCAAATACATCCGTGTAGTAATACAGGAGGAAGATATTAACGAATTGGAAGAAGATATTGGACGCGGTGTCACCGAGTCCGTAACCGACTTTCTCTCTGATCGACAGTTTTTCTGATGTATTCACAAATGGGGTGTTAGGGTGTTAAAATAGACGCTGTGCTCGGTTAATTAATCAGGCAATGTGTGGGGATGTGGACTACGAGATGATCGACTGTTCCACTACGATTGATGATGTTGTTGGCGAGTTCTGCGTCCAGCGTGCTGGATCGCTGTGAGGTTTGCCGCCCATCGCTGTATTTGATGTCGATGGATATGCTATCGGCATCGGTTAATGTGTAGATCACAGGTGTTTGCACGAGTGTGAACAGCAGTGAGTCTTTCGCTAGCTGATACTTTTTTGTGCTGCCATCGATTCGGATGATTTCGGTGCTGCTTAATTCTTTGATGAATTCTGCGTGTCTCAGGATGCGTGGTTGGAAGCGAATCGTCTGCTGTTCGAAGTGGACGCCCAGTTCCATGAATCGGCAGATTACGCCTTCTTTTACCATACCTGTTAGTCCGGGCTGTTGTGCGCCTGCATGGGCGGGCGTGTGTGAATAGGCATCGGCTGGGAATGCGCCGTATTCTGCCGGGGTCTTGCGGAAGCCGAGCCCGTTTTGAATCTGATAGTAATATTCCGTGAGAGATTCGAAGGTTTGCGCATCGCTTACTTCGCCCAGCGCTAGTTCCTGCGTGGCGAGCATGAGCTTCGATACCATGTGCCAGTAAATGCTGCCTAGGCCTTCGTAGGCAAACATTGAGCCACTACGTCCCGTGAAGGAGCTATGATTAAATGTTTGCTCATACAGATCGAGCACTGCGGCTCGATCTGTATTAACCTGTGCTGTGATTGCCGCTGATTCATCGGCCAGATGAATCAACGCTTCTTCCAGTTCAAAGCGATTCTTAATGGAAGGGCTGAAGCGCACGCAGCCATCGGGTGAGTGAGTAACGATGGATGCATCTTTAGCCTCTAGCATTTCTGAGAGTAGCGGGATCGCATGCGCGTCCTTTAGTGCCACCCGATTGTGGTCGAGGAAGGAGGGTAGCTCTTTGTCCGTATAGAGGATGTAGCTGTTGCGGCGCTTGCAATAGAGCGGGCTGTTGCGCAGTGCTGCCAGGACGTTGACTGACTCCTTTGCTGTGATGGCGCCAGAGCTAAGGATGGCGACTTGGCCTTCCAGCATCGGGCCTAGGTGTTTGATGCTGGCAGCGGATGCGACAGGGTCGATCTGTAGAATGTTGTAAGCGTGGTAGAGTCCGTCACTGCGCTTGTTGGTGTCGATTGCAAGTTTGAGGTGCGACTTTGCTGCTGAAATCAGTATGTGCAGCTGTGTGGCTGAGATCGGTGCCTGTGCCCCGAGTTCATTGCTATAGATGCGATCTCGATAACGCTCGCCAGCTTCACCCATAGATCGGATTAAGGTGTAGCGGTTGGTCTCGGATTGGTTTGCCTGTGTCGCTGGAGTTTCCAGCGCGGCGCTGATTTCGGTGATGAACGTAGCAAGTGCTCCGAAGCATTCGAAGTGGCTATCTTTATCGCTTAATTGGCGCTCTAGGAAGCCGAGATAACGATGCAGGTAGCATGTGGTAACCATGGATAGTCCGAAGCCCGCCAGTGCATTGTTGGCATCGTTCCATTCGGGACGTTGGGTATTCATCCATACGCCGGCACCTGGCACGAAATTACTGAGTTTGGTGAGCAATGGGATGAGTAGCTTTTCGAGTAGGCTGACCTGTAGGACTGAGCCCTTGGCATCGTGTGTTAACTTGCCATCTGCGCCCTCGATTTCTGCGCGATCGAGGATCGCGGTGTGGCGTGCCTGATTGAAGTGGATCGAGTGATTTGGGTCACGCTCCAGATGTGAGAATGGCTTAATTTCGTAAGGGACGTCTGCAAAGGCATATGCCTTTGCAGTGAGCTTGGATTTGAAGCTATTTGCGTCGAGTTGCTCAGAGAATTCGAGTAACTTGAGCAGGTAAATGATCTGATGGTCGCCCCAGTAGCCGATGGATGCCCAAGGATCGGTCGGATCCGGTTCCTCCCATTCGATGCCGTTTTCGGTGATACGATATGGGTTGTAGCCATCGGCAGTCGAGGCGTTTAGGAATTTGCGGATAAAGGCTTCGTTGTAGCGTGGGAAGCTCCACGCAAGTGCTTCCCAGTTTTGGAAAATGTCGCGCCAGTTGCCTTGGAAGCCGATGGTCGTGTTGCCTTGCTTGTCTTTGGTCTGAATCGAGAACTTATTCCAAGGGCGACTCGGGTCGCCATGGCGACGACTAAAGGTGAGTGGCAGATATTCGCGACAGATGCGGGCGATCGCTGCACTGGCATGTTGCTCGGCTTGCTTGGCAAGCTCTGGATAGCTGATGGTTTCTGGGAGTTGCTTTAGCCAATTTGTTTCGTCTGTGGAGCACTGTTTCTGGTGTCGTTTGACGTGCTGTCGAAGGGCTTTGCTGCTAATCGAGTAGCCATTGGGGAAGACGCCGCCGCGCATGACATTAAAGAGGACGTTGGCGCGGTGGTGTGTGCTGACGATCTCTTCGGCGGAGCATTGCTGTCCGTCGGAGGCGGCGATGAGTGTGTTTAGCAGTCGTTTTCCTTTAGCGATGTCTTGTTGGACTTGGTCCCATAAGGCGTCGGGGGAATCGAGCGACTGCTTTAATGCGCTAACATCACTTTGGCTTTGCTCGATTTCGGCAACTTGTGACCATTCTTTGGATTGCTCCGGATTTAGAATGACCTGGCCTGCGTTAAAGAATGCGCCACGTGCTGCACGAATGGTGGAGGCGCTTCGTGTCGAAGTGTTCTGTAGATAGCTTTCTGCATCCTCATGGCGTGTGAGGATCCGGCTGTCTGCCCATCCGTGAGTCCAAATGGTCGTTGCGAGCAGGGATTCCATTGGCACAGCTTCGTCGGTGAGGCTGGCTGCCATGCGATGGACTAGTAGTTGCTGCTGGGGATGTAACTCGCTTAGCTTGTAAGCGTCGGTGAGACAGCTATATTCTTGTTGCGTGCGCGAGTCGATGCCTGCTGCCATAATGTTCGCGATGCCATCGACGACGTTTAGCAGTTGGCTCTCCGATCCAATGTTGGTGAGTTTCGAGCTGCGAACAAATCCGAATGCCTCCGAGCTTTGCCAACTGTAGCGGAAGCTTAACTTCAACGTATGGTTAATTTCTTCAAATATCAGCGTGTCGCCGTTGATGCTCTTGTAAATGCGTTGTTCGATTTCAAAGATCTTTTTTGTGTATGGCTTAAACGGTTCCCAGCAATCGTTGCCTTTCTGGATGTAGGTTTGTGGGCCAGTGCTATTCCAATTGTCGATGATTTTATCGACGGTATAGTAAGGGAAGAGTGCCGTTTCCGGTGAATTCCGCCCCGCGCTGAGAGCTCCGTTGGTTGCTGCAAATAGCCAATGATCACTCGCGCTGACCATCGTCAGGAAAAAGGTCGGGATCTGCTCCATGTGCTGGATGCAGATGAAGCGTTCCCCATTGATGTCGACATATTCCGCGGGAACGTTTTCGGGGGAGGTGGTGGTGGCGTATTGTGTCGCCTGCCTGGACTCAGGTGCTGCAAGAGTGGATTGATTCATCTTATAAAAAACAGTTGAAACGGGTCGTTGATGTCGATCGGTGCGGCGTTATTTGACCAAGAAGGGCACGTTCGCTGTTGCTGCGCCGTTGGCATTATCCACTACGTAAACAAACAGGCGGTAGGGGCCACGTCGGCTCGGAGCTTTAAAGGTGACGGTGTTTCCCTTGTTTTCTGTGATGAGCTCAGGGAACGAGGGTGGCACTGATTCCGCGTCGCCGCCGACTTTAAGGTCGGTGCTTTCTGCTGTGACAACCCAGCGATATTCGAGTGGGTCATTTTCAGGATCAGTGACTGTTACCGCTGCAGTCTGTATAGAGTTGGGGCGAACTTCGGCCTGATTTGCGGATGAGCTCAGCTCGATTAGCTTGGGTGCGCGATTCGAGGGGAATTCTCCGTTCCAAGCATAGCTCATGGAATCTGCTGAGCCGAGGCGTTCGCCGGTCGGTAGGAACATGCCATACCAAGTTGAGGTGGTTTCTTGCTTGTGGCCCCAGAGGAAGGCAAATGTGCCAAGGCATTTCCCTTCTCCCTCGGTGACGACTCGGGTGTGCGTAACGTAATAGTTGGCTGCTTTGTCCTGGCTTGTTGGTTCAATCGGCGCACCCCATGCGGTTTTTCCCACTTCCCAGTGCCCCATCGGGCCGAACTCGGTCAACATAAATGGTTTATTCCAACCGAATTCGACGAGACCGCTGCCGACTCCCGATGCGCTGGCATAGGCATTGACCCCGAGGATGTCGATTTCAGGGAAATATTTCATGGCATTCGGCACCTTGCTTCCGCCGATGCCTGCGATGGCAGTCATGACGGGGTGATTCGGGTCTTCCCTTTTGACGATCTTCGCGAGCTCGTTCATTTCCTTCCAGATACGAATGTCACTGCCGTCTGAGGCCGGGCCTTCCATCTCGTTGCCGAGTCCCCATGCTAGGAGGGCGGGGTGGTTTTTATGCTTACGCACGGTGTCGAGGACATGCATGCGTTGCTTTTTAAGTTGCTGCCGGTCGTCATAGTCAAAGCCGTGGCGTTCGTGCCCGATCCAGATGCCAGCGACCACTTTGAGGCCGAGCTCTTCTGCATAGTCGAGGAGTAATTTGCCTTCAATTCGTTCATCGAGCTGCTCTGCTCCCCAGGTGCGAAAAGTGTTGCCGCCGAGTTTTTTGAGCATCGGCAGGTTGTTTGCACCGCCAACGCCTTTCACGAAAAACGGTTCGCCATCAACTATTAATTCGAAGTGACCAGAGGTAGTTTCGCTGATTGTAACGGGTTCTGCTGCGCAGCTCAACAAGGCGAATGCTGGGAGCGAAAGTAGGGAGTAGAGGTATTTATTCATTGCACAATTGCATTTAATTGCAATGCCTCTGTCAAGTATCAAGCGGAAAAGATGTTGCATTTAATTTCAGTTCTTAATTTTAATGCATAGCTATACGATGACTACAAAACAAGTTAACCAGCAAGAGATTGCAGAGACGTTGCAATTATCTCGCGCAACTGTATCGCGATGCTTCACGAATCACCCCGGCATTAATCCTGAAACGCGAGCTAGAGTTTTTGAGCTCGCCTCTAAGCTTGGCTACAATCACATGGTCACGCGAGTTGGCAGTAGTAAGTCTAAGAAGGAGGTCGTTTCGATTGGCGTGTTGATTTGCACTGACAGGGAGGAGTATGAGCGGCATGACTACGAGAGCCCCGGGCGTCTCCTGTTGAAGGGGATTTCTGAATTCGGGCAGCTTGGTAAGGTTGACCTGTCTGTTCATTTTGTAGATCCCTCAGTCCAGAGTGTTGATGATCCGTTTTATCAAGATCTGTTTCGCACGGTGGGGCGTCAGTGGTCGGGGCTGTTGCTGTTGTATCCTTTTCCGAAGCTCGTTGTGGATGACTTGTTGGTGCGGTATCCTTGCGTTTCGTTGGTAGAGCAGCGCGGTGCGGGGCACTTGGATTGTGTGGATGTCGATCACTACCAAGGGATCGCGTTAATTATCAGTCAATTGACAAAGTTGGGGCATACGCGTATTGGTTTCTATTCTAAGTCCTATCAGGTTGAGGCGAGCTGGTCGCTGCGTCGCTCAGGGGCATATTTTGAGAAGATGACGCAACTCGGGTTGAAGATAGTGGAGAAGGATATGATTAACGTGCACCCGAAGCGCATGGTTTCACTTGAGGAGAGTTTTGACCTTGCTGCTGAGCGTGTGCGTGCGGGGGTGACTGCCTTTGTGTGCGCTGCTGATCACCAGGCGTATGACCTGGTCCGGGCATTGAATAAGCGCGGCATTCGTGTGCCCGAAGACGTTTCTGTTACCGGGTTTGATGGTATTGATCCGCCGGCTCAGATGTCGTCGTTAAACACGGTCGAGATCCCGTATCGCGACATTGGTTACACTGCGGCGAAACGCCTAAAGGATTTGTTGCAGAAGCGATTTGGCCCGACTCAGCACATATTGCTGGGCTGTAAGCTGCGCGAGGGTAAGACGGTCGCTCGTATCTAGTTATTGCGCTGCGTTCAGTGGGACTGGTTGTTCAATTAATTTACGATTGCATAAAATTGCAATTGACAGGTCGGCACGAAGGGCATGTTACTAATTGAAATGAAAACTATATCCATACCCCGTCTTGTCGTTCTATCGATCCTTGCTAGTTGCTCCTTTATGGCTGCTAGCGCCACTGCTCAGGAAGCTGCTGTTGCTGCGCCAGTGCCTGCACCTAATTTTGGTGATTACACTTCTGCAACGATGACTACGAAGGCGTGGCAAGCGCTGATGTCTAAGAATTACGCTCATGTTAATGCGTATACTGCGAAATGTATAGAGCTCTTTGCTGCAGAAGCGAAGAACATGCAGGCGGGGCTGACGGTTCCTGCGCCTGCTGATACTGCTTCTACATTGTGGGCGCTGAATGATGTCGGCACTTGCTATTATGTCCGTGGCCAGGCCTTTGAGGCTCAAGGGATGAATGCGGAGGCCATTGTGGCTTATAAGAAATTGGCGAAGGAGTTTAGCTTCGCGCAAACGTGGGACTTGAAGGGTTGGTTTTGGTCGCCTGCGGAAGCCGCCAAGCAGCGCTTGAAAGTATTGGAGTTTGACGCGCTGTAGCCCATTGCCCTGAGGGGTATTGGTCGTCTCTGTACTACAATTGAGATGTTGAGCTTTGTTGCCAGTGTTGCTGTCCACTTTGCTATGTGGCAGTCCTTGGTTTAATATTGCTTTTAATTTTCTGTATATGAAATACCCCCAGACATCGCAGCATCGCAACCATCGCTCTGGGGATGCCGGGTTTGCTCTGGTCATTGCACTCGGGCTCATGGCCTTTGTGTTGTTATTGCTACTGTCGATTACGACCCTTGTTGAAGTTAGTGTTCGAGGTGCCGATGCACAAAAACAATTAACACTGGCTAGGCAAAATGCCCTGTTGGGCGTGCAGGTTGCGTTGGGGCAGTTGCAGACCGAAATGGGGCCGGATCGTCGCATTTCTGCGACTGCGTCGTTGTTAGATGAAGACCCACAGACAGATGTGATAGAAGGCGTGGGCCAGCCTAGCTGGACCGGTGCGTGGGACAGCGATCAATGGGATCGTTCGTCGCAGGTGAATGCCCCCGTGTCCGGCCTTACGAGCGCTTCCGATGGTAAGCCATTGTCGTTTCGAGCATGGCTGGTTTCTGGTGTTTCAGATGCTAGCCTGACAGCAACGGAACGACTTGCGATTGCTCAAACTTTTAGTGCCACTTCGGCGAACGCGGTGCAACTAGTTGGGGAGGGAACATTAGGTGCGGTCACAGCAGTCGAGTTGGCGCAGCAATCAGTATATGCTCCGCGTCGAGATGTGGCGATTGGTTCGATGGTTGGCGGTGGCTACGCTTATTGGGTAGGGGATGAGGGCGTCAAAGCGCGTTATGGTAATCCAGTGGTTGAGGCCGCGGTAAGCCCCGATCAGAAGTTGCTCGCGGTGACGACGCTGGATCGTCCAAATTTACAGTCTATGGAGGGATGGGCGGACTTCACGGGTGCATATTCGTCTGTCGAGAAGGTCATCGGTTACAATCATCTGGAGGCAGTGGTGGAGGATGATCTATCGGATGGATCCGCTTTTGACGGAAAGTATCATGCGATTACGCCCTATAGTTTAGGGCTGTTGACCGATGCGAGAACGGGAGGATTTAAGCGCGACCTTAGCCTGTTATTTGGTGGCACGACATTGCCCGCGGAATATCGAGATGTGGCGATGTATGAATTTGGCTCAGCTCAGGGAGCTAACTGGGACTATGTGAAACGCTACCATAATCGCTATACTTTGTTGGACGCGGAGTCTGATGGCACTGCCTCTTTTAATATTTTGGATGTTAAACCTGAAGCCGAGACTCCCTCGAGCGGTGGCACTAAAGCCGCAGGTGATACGCCGATGCCCGTGGTGGTGCGGATTCAATACCTCTTCTCTCTTTACCAAGGATACAATACGATTAACGGTTTGCCTGTCGCGCAATTGCCTGCCGGCACGCCGCTAGGTAGTCAGAGCGATGAACAGATCGTGTATCTGATGGTTACTCCAGTGATCTACTTATGGAATCCTTATAATGTGGCTATAGAGATGCCGCAAGATCGCCAAGCGGCTCTTAATTTACTGCCTGGTTACTTGCAGCTTGAGTTTTCTTTGGATGATGGTTCGACGTATCTACCTTTAGAGCGGATGTTCTGGGTGAATGCAGGTGAGCTCTTTTCGATGAATACTTCGAATGTTGGGCAAAATGACGGCGGTCAGGCATTTACCATTCCACCGGGTGAGATGGTCATTAATTCACTAAAACCTTTAGAGTATGGCCAAAAAATGGCGGTCTTCTACTCGGATCGGGAAGCGTTCTTTGGGGCAGATGAAGATGATATAAATGGAGACCCTTATCAATTCTCACGTATACAAGACATGGAGGAAGGGTTTGATGAAAGTTCGATGGGGTTCTTCACATTTAAGATGAAGGAGCAAACACCTGGCGGGGATCTCGATACGATGAAGCAGCCTGCTACCGGTAGCGCCGAGATACGACTTCGCTTTAATCCGACAGCATCTAAGTTCATCTTTAAGACCAGTATCGGTGGCGAGTATGCTGATCGAAATCCGGCAGGAGTAATGAATATGAATTCTCCCAGTGCGATCTCCGCAACCTACACGCCGGTTGAATATATCCATGCGGATAGTGTGCCGCTAGCCTCTTTGCCGCCCATGCTGCAGGGAGGCGGTTTTAGTGGCCTCGCTCCGCTATTTGCGTTGAACTATGATGTTCGAGCATTTGAAGATACCACCAGCGCCTCTGATCCTCGCATCGGGAAGCCTGGTTTTTTCACGGATCCCACGAACGGCTATTACTACTACGAAGAGGCCGATGAGAAGGCTTTTGCGATGGCTCCGTTTCGCTTTTGGTTTGAAGCGATAACTGAAAATCCTGTGCAAGTGGATGAGGATACTGGGCGAGCTGCATATCGCACACAGAGTGGCGATCTCATCTATTCTAATGTCGCGAAGGAACTTCCCGTTGCTCCGTTACTATCCATTGCTCAGTTGGAGCATGCACCGCTGGGACGTGATTATCAGCATCATGCATATCAATTCTCGCAATTAGGTTGGACGAGCGCTGTTGAGGATTTGAGCCCAGCCAGCTCGGAACGTCGAAATATGGCGCCCGAATTTAATCGCCCCGTCGGTAATAGTGTGGCGCATCCGTTGATCGCTGCGGATTCCATCTGGGATGGTGGCTATGGGGTGGACAAGTCATATGTGCTGAACGATCTGCTGTTTGATTCCTATTTCTTCAGTGGCATTACAGATCAGGCGGGTCCATTTTTCAGCGCACCGTTAACGGCGCAGGAAACACTGCAGGGAGTCATCGATGGCAGTGGCACTTTTGCTAATAACAATTACCGATTCGTGTTACCAGCCGATCTGGATGAACAAGAGGTGCGTGACTTATTGCTACCACAGAGCGCAAGTCCCAGTCAGGATCCTTTTGCTATTCTTGCGGCGTTCATTGCCGTGGAGGGCGCATTTAATATTAATTCAACCTCTGCCGATGCGTGGGCTTCATTACTCTCGTCAATTCGTGGTAAGGCCGTGCAATATGAGAACCTAGACCCACAGGACACCGGTTATAAGGAAGACCTCAATGCAGAACTGACACCGGTATTATCGCAGGCGGTGCCTGCCGGCCCTGCGGCGGAGAGCTTGAGCAGTTCGACACTCGCGTATGCCGCTTTATGGAGTGGATACCGATCGCTGTCAGACGCTCAAATTCGAATGCTGGCAGAGAAGCTGGTTGAACAGGTGAAAGCACGCGGCCCATTCCTATCGCTGTCTCAATTCATTAATCGAGAGGTGTCCACACGTTCTCCTTACAATCAGATGGGAGCGATGCAGGCGGCGATTGATGCGACTAAGATCAACACGGAATCAGAAAAAGGTAGTTTCGAGTCTAGCCTGCAATCGCGCTTCAAATCGAATCAAATGCCGATGAGTGGTGCTGGCTTACTAGCGGCCGGCTTTGAATTCCCCGAGGCACTCGAAGGAGATCTGAATGATGGCGCCACTGGGTATGTGACTCAATCACAATTGTTAAGACCGTTGGCGCCGATTATGACTGCACGTTCTGACACATTTGTGATCCGTTCATATGGAGACGTGACGGTTAATGGAGAAGTGGTTGCTACTGTCTGGTGCGAAGTCGTGGCACAGCGTAACGCGGATTATGTTGGATCTGATGTTGTGGCACTTGCAGCATGGGATGAACCAACTGCAGGTTCGATCAGTGAACGCTTTGGGAGAGGGTTTAAGATCTTAAGCTTCCAGTGGTTGAGCCCCGCCGATATTTGATTCTAATATTAAGGACGAAATTATGAAATATATGCAGCTCTCGATTCAACTTTGTATAATAGGCTTTTTTTTCGGGCCTGTGCTCGTAGACGCTTCCAGCTTTCGGGTTGTTGCATTCTCTCAAATTACATCGCTAACCGGATTGGAATATCAGTCGGGCGATGGCATTGAATCTGTGACCATTTCCACTTCAAGTTTTTCTGTGAAATATCCCATCCCACCTTCTGGAGTGATTGATTTTTATAAAAATGTCCCACTGGGAGAGGAGGAGCAGGTTCCATTACTTGAAGTTAATTTTGGAGAGGAATCGGGTGATATGATCCTCTTGTTGCAAGCCGATGCTCAGCGGCTGTCTTACAGTTATTTATTGATTGAGGATACTGTTGAAGGATTTCCGATGGGTTCTGTCATGGTGATGAATTTTACCTCGAAATCAGTTTTTGCTAAGTTTGGTGAAGAACGCGTCAAGCTCGAATCTGGTTCGCAGGAAATTGTTTCACTAACGGGTCTGAAGAACTTGCCTTTTAATGGTGGAGTTAAGTTTGCAGTAGAATTTGATGGATCGGGAAAAGTTTTTTCCTCCAGTTCATGGTATCTATTACCATCCATGAAGATTTTTTGTCTCATTTATTCAAATCCGGACGGGAAGCCAAGAATTCGACGAATTCGACTGACTTAGTGATATTAGTTGCATGACTCAGCTCTTTTATTTTCACATACGGTTGCATTAAATTACGCTAATACTCTAAATTAAGTTAAACTTATGGGCTTATGTTCACTCGGATCTGCGACTATGTTCGCAGCAACTGATTTTGTTTTGGTCGAATGTGATCAGCCAGTGAAGAGCGCCAAGCGCGGCGTCTGGGTGAACGAAATATCTGACGCCGATTTCATGGCACTTTCACCGAGCGTATCTTGGTATTACACTTTCATGTGTGTCCCTCGCCTTGGCCTCGTTTTGTAACCAATAATCAAAAAATATATACGATGGCTATACCCCAAATGCTCCAATCTAACTCAATGGACTTTATACGGTCTGTTTTCGCTATAGCACTATCTGTGCCTCTATTTATTTGTTCTCTGTATGGACAGCAGAGTGTTTCTGTTGGATCGGGAAGTTATGCCTCCTATGTGCCGGCGCACGAAGGCGTCGATGATTTTATTAATCGTGAGCTTTATATACATCCCTCGAAAGCGGAAGTGCCTGTGCCGACGAATGATTGGTGGACGGATTTAATCTTCAGCCAGTATTCCGGTAACATGTGGGCGTATCCGTTGACTGTTTCGGCGCAGGCGGACGGAGTGGATGTGTATTTCCCTAAGGAATACAATCAATCCGGAAACGGTATGATTACGGATTATCCGGTGAGTGTTACTGGTTATGCTGAAATCGTCTTGGAGCCTTCGGATCAATTGATTGCTGACTTCGAGCAAGCAGGTTGGCCTGCTGGTTGGACGATTACAGGAGCCGCCTTCGGATCAGCTCCAGCGAATGAAGAGATCGTAGGTCAGTCTTTCGTTAGCGGCTTCAACGGCAACGGACTCGCAAATTCGTTCAACGGTGGAGACGGCAGTGTCGGCACGCTGGCCTCGCCAAGTTTTACCGTCAGTGCAAATTATATTCATGCGTTGGTAGGTGGTGGCAATCATCCGGGCAGTGCTGAGCTACGCTTGCTGGTCGACGGGGATGTCGTGCTGAGTGCTACGGGTGAGAACTCGGAGGTATTAAAATGGCATAGTTGGGATGTGAGTGGCTATCAGGGGCAGAGCGCGCAAATTATGCTGGTTGATAATGTCACAGGCGGTTGGGGCCATATCATGGCCGATCAGATCGTGATGACGAATGATGTTGAGCCTAATGCTAAGTTTAGTGCAGATTTTTCTCCAACGAGTGCGGTGGCTTTGAATTGGTCTGATTGGCATGTTCAGTTTCGTTTGGAGCAGAATCCGAATTCGTATTATGATGTGACAATGGGGCATGGCTTTCCATTCGTGTGGATTGAGGCCGTTGGTGTGCGTCCGCTGTTAGAGTTAGATAGTTCAGCTGTTTATTATAATGCTGCTGGCAATGTCATTACGTTGCCGTTCACGGCAGATTGCGTGGCAGTGGATCTTCAAGGGTGCACGTTTGGGTTGCACGTGCCTGCAGGCACATTGTTCGAGCAGCTGGGTAATCAGACTCTGCTGACTTTCGACGGCAGTTCGCAGTTTCTAGTGGTCAGTGCATTGCCCGCTCGCG
>JBLHTV010000018.1:0-21240 GCA_047627755.1 Lentimonas sp.
CAGAAACAGGATCGATTGGAAAAGCGTTTCGTTTCTTTTTGTGCCTTTTTGTGGCCTTAATGACATCAGTGTTATTAGCAAATGATTGGCAGCCATTCGGGCCAGAGCGTGACTTTTCGAATCTTAGTTTTGTGGTGTTTCTAATTGGTGGCCTGCTGGGCGGTGTGCATTTATTTATCAAATACTATGCGCGGATGCTGGCTTGTTTGCTGCGAGTGAAATTGGTGTTTCTAAGCTTGTGCAGTCTGTTTGTACTATTCGGCTTGATGGTCTGGCTGGGGTTCGGGTCGCTCACTGGTTGGATGCCGCAGTTCGTTAAAGCTTCGAAGCCTTATGTAGCGATGAATCATGCCGTGCCTGGCTTGGGCAAGGAATTTATGCCTTCTTTGGATGAAGGCTCTTTTTTGTTTATGCCGAGCACCATGCCGCATGCTTCGATTGGGGAAGTGATGGATGTGATGCGTAAGCAAGATATGGCGATCCATGCCATCCCTGAGGTCGAGTTGGCGGTGGGTAAACTAGGTCGTGTGGAGAGTCCGCTTGATCCCGCGCCGATCTCAATGATTGAAACCATCATCAGCTATAAGTCGGAATACATTACCGATGCGTACGGGCATGAGTTGACCTTTGCCTATGACCGAGATGAAAGAGCCTTCGTTCGCGATGCCGTTGGCGAGTTGATTGCCGACGAAGATGGACGACCTTTCCGGCAGTGGCGCGATGAGATTAAAACCCCCGATGATATTTGGGATGCCATTATTGCAGCGGCGGCGATCCCCGGTACGACATCGGCTCCGAAGCTGCAACCGATTGCCACGCGATTGGTGATGCTGCAAAGTGGGATGCGTGCACCGATGGGATTGAAGGTCTATGGCCCTGACTTGGAAACCTTAGACGCAGTCGCGTTGGATTTTGAAGTGCTGCTCAAGCAAGTGCCGTCGATTAAGTCAGGGGCGGTGTTGGCTGACCGTATTGTGGGGAAGCCGTACCTTGAAATCGACATTGATCGAGATGCGATTGCGCGGCACGGCATTAAAATTTCGATGGTGCAGGACGTGATTGAAGTCGCCATCGGCGGTAAGCCCGTCACTCAGACCGTGGAAGGGCGTGAGCGCTATACGGTGCGGGTGCGCTATATGCGTGAGCTGCGCGATTCGATTGAATCGATTGAGGGGGTTTTGGTGGCGTCGCCGCAGGGCACGCAAATTCCACTGCGCGAGTTGGCCACAATCAATTACGTGCGCGGGCCGCAGATGATTAAAAGTGAGGATACCTTTCTTGTGGGGTATGTGATCTTCGACAAGCGCGATGGATACGCCGAAGTCGAAGTGGTGGAGCAGGCACAGGCATTCATAGAGCAACAGATTGCTAGTGGTGCGTTAAATATACCGGACGGTGTGAGCTATCGATTTACCGGCAGTTATGAGAATCAAGTGCGTTCGGAGAAGCGGTTGCTAGTGGTACTTCCGATTGCGTTGTTTGCGATTTGGTTGATTCTCTATTTCCAGTTCAAGCGCGTTTCGACCACGCTGTTGGTATTCTCCGGCATCGCTTTTGCATGGTCGGGCGGATTCATTTTGCTGTGGCTGTATGGGCAGTCCTGGTTCTTGAATTTTGATCTGTTTGGAACTAACCTGCGCACGCTATTTCAGATGGGCACAATCAATTTGAGCGTAGCGGTCTGGGTGGGGTTCCTCGCGTTGTTCGGTATTGCGACGGATAACGGCGTGATCGTCTGCACCTACCTGCAACAGCGCTTTAAGGAAAAGCCCCCAGGGACGATTGAGGCTATTCGAGCAGCGACGGTCGAAGCCGGGGAGCGTCGTGTGCGCCCGGCGATGATAACTAGTGTGACCACGATTCTCGCACTGCTGCCAGTGCTCACTTCGACCGGGCGCGGTGCCGATATCATGGTGCCGATGGCGATCCCATCCTTCGGCGGCATGTGCTTGGCATTGTTAACGATCTTTGTGGTGCCCGTGCTTTACTGCGGACTGGCTGAGATAAGCCTAGGAATAAAACATCTGTCCGATACCAAATAATAACTAATTCTACATCTCGAATTCCTCGAGAAGCCGTGAGCCTCGAAGCCTTTTTAAACAATGCCAGAGATCTTCTTTTCGTCTGGCTTCGGCCTGATCGCTGCTGTTGGCCAGGTCTCTGGCTTCTTCAGCGTCGTCTCACTGCTTCGCTTCTTTTTCCGTTCTTCTTTGATTTGATGGCGTTAGGATCGGAGTCGTGCATATCGGATTGATTTTGAGCCGTTCTTTGTTTGTCAGGCTTCCCCGCGTTGTCCGGTTTTACCGCGTCTAGGCTGAGGGCGATGAGGATTATGTGTTTCAATGGCAGACGCAGAACAACGTTTTTTAAGAATCATAAGTGTTCTAGCTTAGTTAAATATTCGTACTGCTACGTGGTGGACATCGCACGAAGACTTCTTATTAAATGATGGCTATGAAATTGCAGCGCGCAGCAATAACGATGTTGATCGTTTTTTTGACCTTTTATTTGCTCTATTTGGGGCAGGCTCTGTTGCTGCCCCTGGTGATTGCTGGAGCGGTCGCTTACCTGATCAATATTTTAGCACATACAATTTGTCGGCTGCGTATCGGTCGTGTGTCGCTGCCTCGACCGATAGCCATGATTGTGGCGATTGCAGTGATCTTAGCTTCGTTGAGTTTAGTGGTTCAATTGATCACGGTAAATATCGCCAGTGTGATCAAAGTTGCGCCTCTCTATCAGCAGAATTTGGAGGGTTTAATTTATAAAGGCTACGAGCTATTCGGGGTTCAGGAGGCACCTAATATTAAGGAAATCTTTGCTCAGATCAATTTGAGCAGTTATTTACAGGATATTGGGGGCACTGTGCGCTCGTTGGTCAGTCGGACTGGAATCATTATTTTGTATTTGATTTTCCTCTTGTTAGAGCAGCGTACATTTACTGCAAAAATGCATGGACTGGTTCGAGATCCGGATCGTCTCGAAGAGGTCTTAGAGCTGATTGAAAAGATTCGTTCAGATATCCGCTCTTATATCGGGATTAAAGTCCTTACCAGTGCGGCGACAGCGTTGTTAAGCTATTCGGTGTTAAGCCTCGTCGGAGTCGATTTTGCGAGCTTTTGGGCGGTTCTTATCTTCTTCCTTAATTTCATCCCGACGATTGGTTCGATCGTCGCGACTGCGTTTCCGTCGGTCTTGGCTTTGGTGCAGTTTGATACGCTCGGCCCCTTTGTGATAACAGCCTCGGTATTAACGGGCTTGCAGTTCTGTATCGGTAGTCTTCTGGAGCCACGGTTGATGGGCAACCGTTTGAATCTAAGTCCGATCGTTATTCTGCTGTCGCTTGGTCTGTGGGGCTCGGTCTGGGGGATTCCGGGCATGTTTTTGTGCGTGCCAATCACTGTGATTATGGTGATTATCTTTTCCTATTTCCCAGAGACACGACCTGCGGCCATTCTGCTGTCAGGCACGGGGGAGCTAAGTGTTGGCCCTCGGCGTGGCGATACTGCTGCCAAGAAACAAGGGACGTCGAATTAGCGGCCTTAATAAGGCGCACATCTGGCCAATCGCTTCAAGTCTGCATCTGACATGCCGCGCACTGCGTCCCTAGTTGTGGGCTTGTGGCTATGGGCACTGAATTGCTACGGAGTTGCAGGCTTCTGGGCGCTGCGGTCGGATTCTTTGCGTGGAAGGTCGTTTACCAGCGCTGATAAGCGAGGTGGTCATCGAATATTTGGTCGATTTCGAGCATTTGGCGGGTTTCTTGGCTGCAGGGCGGGTGGATGATATCTTTTGCGCGCGGGGCACACCATTTGCCAGAGCTGGCGCAGTTGCCGGGTTCCAGCGAGTGGACTTTGAGTAAGTATTGAAAGTCGGAGCACTGTTTTGCACAGTCGATTACGGAAATATCGCTGTATCGCACTAGCTTCGGTGGTTCGAGAGGTATTGAATGATCGGCCTGGCGCGCATGTGAACCAAAGACATGCCATCGTTGATCTGTAGGTGTTGCCGTCTAGGTGCTTGAGTCACAGGAATCAGCGGGATGTGTGCCTGACTCGGGTTGATGTTCGGCAGATCAACTAAGCTTTCTTGATTCTTTTGTGTAATAATGTTCGCACGATTTAATTTGAACTGTAACCTTTGTGGATTACTTTTCTATATGGCTCGTGCATGAGTCGATTAATGACTAATAAACTTATTATATATGTTTCTTCCAAAAATCATTCAAGGTGGCATGGGTGCCGGAGTTTCTGATTGGAGACTCGCAAATTCGGTGTCTTCTATTGGGCAGCTCGGAGTGGTCTCCGGGACAGCGTTGGACACAGTGCTGGTTCGTCGTTTACAACATGGAGATGTGGGCGGCCACATGCGTCGTGGATTGGCTGCGTTTCCAGTGCCAGCCGTCGCAGAGCGTATTCTAGCGCGTTATTTTAAGGCTGAAGCCGAGCAAGACGAAAAGCCAGCCAGGCTGATTCCGGGCTTCCGTATCGATCCCACTGCAAATGTCGTCGATTTGACGATAGCGGCCAACTTCGTTGAGGTCTTCCTCGCTAAGGAAGGGCATCAAGGCCACGTCGGCGTGAACTTCCTAGAAAAGATTCAGATGCCGAATCTAACCTCTATGTTTGGCGCCATGCTTGCAGGCGTGGACAACGTCCTGATGGGCGCGGGAATTCCACGTACCATTCCGGGTATCTTGGATGCCTTATCGGAGTGGAAACCAGTCGAGATGCGAATCAATGTCGAAGATGCCGATAAGGAAGATGCGTATTTCAGTCGCTTTGATCCGCTCGAATGGATCCGTTCGCACCTACCTGATATCGAGTTACCGAAGCTTAAACGCCCCGACTTCTTTCCGATCATTTCCTCCAATGTCTTGGCGCTTACTTTAGCGAAGAAATCGACTGGTAAAGTCAATGGTTTCATCGTCGAGCGTCATGTTGCGGGTGGTCATAATGCACCGCCACGCGGAGGAATGAAGCTGGATGAGAAAAATGAGCCAATTTACGGCGTAAAGGACGAAGCGAATTTGGAGCAACTCAGTAAAATGGGGATTCCTTTTTGGCTTGCTGGTGGTGGTTCTTCCGAGACCGGCCTTAAGGACGCCTTGGCAGCTGGTGCTACGGGTATTCAAGTCGGCACTGCCTTTGCTTATAGTAATGAGTCGGGCTTCGCCGCCTCAATCAAGAAGCGCGTGCTAGAGAAAGTGAAAACGGGTGAAGTCAAAATTTTCACTGATGCCCGTGGCTCGCCAACTGGCTTCCCGTTTAAGGTTGTAAATCTTGAAGGGACGATCTTCGAAGAGACGGTATATAAATCTCGTAAGCGTATCTGTGACCTTTGCTATTTGCGCCATCCTTACAAGAAGGCAGACGCGACCGTCGGCTATCGTTGCCCATCCGAGCCGGTGAAAGATTACCTGAAGAAGGGTGGTAAGGAAGAAGACACAGTCGGTCGTAAATGTCTCTGTAATGGTCTGATTGCTGCGATCGGTATGCCGCAGAAGTACAAAGATGGAGGTGTTGAGCCAGCGATTGTGACGAGTGGTGACGATGTCACTAAGTTGGGTCGTTTTGTAAATTGGGACACCCTGAGCTATTCTTCACATGATGTGATCAACGAGTTACTGAGTCAGATTGCACCGGTTCAATAAAGCCGGCCATCACCACAACAACTTTAAAAGGGGAGGCATTGTATGCTTCCTCTTTTTTTGTGCGCTGCAAGGACGACCTCCGCACCTAGTAATTATTATTATTATCGCTCGCGTCGAAGCGCTGTCCGTTGAGCTCTGCGAGTAGCTCACGGGCGGCCGAGACGCCGAGGCGCTCAGCACCAGCTTCGATCAGCGCTAGTGCATCGCTGAGTGTACGGATGCCGCCACTGGCTTTAATTTTGATCGAGCCCTTGCGGTTGTCGGCGAAGAGTTTGATATCTTCAATCGTTGCTCCGCCTGAGCCAAAGCCGGTCGAGGTCTTAATGAAATCGGCACCAGCCTTTTCACAGATTGCTAGTGCGGTTAATTTCTGTGCCTCATTTAAATAGCAAGTCTCAACGATGACCTTGGTTAATAGCTTAGATTCGCGAGCGACTACGCACAGGCGGACGATTTCTTCGGTGACGATAGTTTTATCGCCAGCCCGTAGCGCGGCATAGTTCATTACGATATCGACCTCGTTGGCACCATTGGCCTTGGCGTGTATGATCTCCTCGCGCTTTGACTCCAAGCTTGAGCGCCCATGTGGAAAGCCGATTACGGTGCACACTTTTGCTTTGGAGTTATATAAGATGTCGGAGCAAATCGAGACACTGCTGGGATAGATGCAAACCGATGCATATCCAGCGTGTGCAGCCTCATCACTGAGGGCACAAATTTCACCATCACTGGCGTCAAGTTTTAGATTTGTAGCATCAAGTGTGGCTGCGAAGTCTGAAGCATTCATGAGTGGTGTTGAGTAAGGGGGTTGTTAGCGAGCATCTGCATGGATGTATGAATTCCAAGTTATATCTGCGTTGAACTCATCTGGATTGGATGTATGCTGAGATTTTCTATATGCTGATCCCTCACGAAATTATTGCAATCAAACGAGTCTACCGCGCGGTGAGTCGTGCTCAGCTGGAGCTATTGGTGCCTGGAATGGTGCCTGGAATGGTGTCTGGTGGATTTCGGGACTATCAAGACAGTGCGTTAGTCGTTGGCGCGGTGGTGCATTTATCAGCGGTGGGGCATCGTGCGATCACTTATTCGGCTCAACCAGTCACCTGTACGAATGTGATTATCGATCAGATTTCTGAGTCTTAACCAGTTAACTTTATGAAGCTACCTAAACTACCGACTGAAATCACTGATTTTAAACCAGAAATCGGCTTAATCCTAGGCTCGGGGCTGGGATTTTTTGCCGATGATCGGATCGAAATCGTTGGGCATCTGCCGTATGCTGAGATCGAAGGCTTCCCTGTCTCAACAGTGCCCGGGCATGCTGGACAATTTGTTTTCGGATATGTGGATGGCCGTCGGGTGATTTGCATGCAGGGTCGCTTTCATTTTTATGAGGGTTATCGGATGGATCAGTTAACTTTACCGGTTCGAATGATGTATGAACTCGGCGTAAGGACCCTGTTTGTGACAAATGCAGCAGGCGGGATCAATCCCAGCTATGTGCCAGGCGATTTCATGTTGATTCATGATCATATTAATTTCCTGGGCACCAATCCGCTGATAGGTGCGGTTGTTGATGTGGGCGTACGCTTTCCGGATATGACGGAGGTATATGACAAAGCCTTACGCCAAAAAATCCGTGACTGGGCGCAAAGCCAAAGCATACGATTGCAGGAAGGCATCTATCTCGCTACCACTGGGCCTAGCTTTGAAACTCCCGCAGAGATTCGTGCTTTCGCAATTTTAGGGGCTGATGCGGTCGGCATGTCGACTGTGCCAGAAGCGATCGTTGCACGCCAATTGGGAATTCGAGTGATCGGACTTTCCTGTATCACCAACGCGGCGGCCGGAATATCCTCGGGCCCGCTCTCCCATGAGGAGGTAGCTGAGACGGCAGGTGGTGTGCGCCTAGAATTTGCTGCCTTACTTGCCGCTGCGATTGCTCTATCTTAATTCACTTTAAGAGATTTTCTTACAACGACTGAATTCAGTCACTATTTTCTCAGCAAGATTACCTGATAACTTGCGCGATCGAGCGCCACCGCAAACCATGTTTGACGCTCGATCGTGGAGCGCTTCTGCAGGTGAGCCAGGGATTGATCCGCCACGCGATCGGCGGATTTTCACCAGTGTGCGCCAGTGTGCGGCAGTGTGCACAGTTGAGCCGTGCCGCTACGATCGCAAAGTTAATCGCTGCCGAAGCGGCGTTCCCACTCGTTCCAGCTGACTTCACTGAAGGTCGGTCTGCCGAACGGAGAGGTGTGTGGGGTGTCGCAGCTAAGTAGGTCTTTGGCGAGTTGCTCGACGGCTTGATCGGTCAACGAATCGCTGCGTCGGTAGCTGCCTTCGACGGCGAGGCGCGCGATGGCATCCGAGTCGAGTGCGCTTGGTTTACGCATGCCGCCGCGTTGGCGAATCAAATCCACGAGATCGCGGATGAAGGGCTCTGCCTGCTCGGGAGATAGCCATGTCGGCACTGCTTCGATACGGTAGAAATTGCGTCCGAATTCTTCGACTTGAAAGCCTTGCGCGTTCAACTGCTGTAGTTGTGATTTAAGTGCTGCAGAAGCCAGTGGCTCGAATTCGATCGGATGCGGGATTAGTAAGCGTTGGCTCGTGGCTTTGTCGTTTTTGAATTCTTTGCTGATGCGTTCAAAGCGCACACGTTGATCGGCGTGGCGTAGGTGTAACATTACTAGTCCGCGGGGGGTGTCGAATAGCGCATAGCGCTTCTTTAATACAATAATCAAACGCCAGTCGGGAGTCGTTTTGGGTGTGGCAGGCGATGGACTTACATCGGGTGTCGAGGCAACTGCTTGCGGTGCAGTGCGAATCGTGTTTGCATGAGTCGCTTTGCTGACTGCTGGGCAGATCGGTGTGCTTGGGCTTGGGAGAATCGCGATTTTCGGCTTTTCGATGTCTGGTACTTTGACTTCGAAGGAGGCAGGCATCTCCATTTTCGCGTCAGTTGCGAGCGGAATTGGCGTCACTGTTTGCGCGATATTATCGGCCCGACTAGCGGCCAGAGTCTCGGTGATTGCATTCAGTACGAAGCGGCGAATAGCCCCGTCGTCGCGGAAGCGCACCTCACGCTTGGCAGGATGGACATTGACATCCACTTCTTGCGGGTGGATATCGAGAAATAGAAATGCGGGCGGATAACGGCCTTTTTGAATTCGGCCATGATAGGCGTCGAGCACGGCTAGACTCAGCGTGCGACTATCTACTGGTCGGCGATTGACCAGTGTGACAAGTTCGCGGCGGGTTGAGCGTCCCACTCCTGGCTTTGCAGTAAGTCCTCTCAAGCGGAAGCCAGTCTTCGGATCACTGACATCGACGGGGATCAAATCATCCGCAAGGTTGCGGCCCCAGATTTCGGCGATGCGGTCGCGCAGGTTTTCGCAAGCGGGTGACTGAAATACTGTGCGCCCATTTTCCAGCACACGGAACGCGACATTCGGATGTGCCACTGCGAACAGGCGACAATTATATGTGATATGAGCAGTTTCGGTGGGATCAGTTTTTAGGAACTTACGCCGCGCAGGCACAGAATTAAACAGATGTGCGACTTCGATCACGGTACCAACCGGCATGCCGCAGTCTTTCTTCTCAATCATTTTGCCGCCGTTGATGAAGATCTCGGTGCCGTGCTCCCATTCTTTTGAACGGGTGCGCAGGGTAAATTTGGAGACCGATGCGATGGATGGTAGCGCTTCGCCGCGAAAGCCGAAGCTACACACTTCGTTGAGGTCGGCAGCTTCGCGGATCTTACTTGTCGCGTGGCGCTCCAGGCAGAGCAGTGACTCGTCTGGTGACATGCCCTTACCGTTGTCCGTAACGCGGATGTAGGACTTACCGCCGTTGCGGAACTCGACCTCGATCTGAGTCGCGCCAGCATCGAGACTATTTTCGACTAGTTCTTTGACCACTGCGACTGGGCGCTCAATCACCTCGCCTGCGGCGATTTGGTTGGCGACTCGATCGGATAGTATGTGGATTGAAGACATGTTGAATGCAATAATCTGTATTGTGTGAAGCAGGAGCGCCACGCTGCAAAACAATTTATTTATAAACGAGTTTACTTAACTCGCGTCTCGCATAATTTCGAGATCTATCCCATGCGTGGGTGACCCGCTCAACTTTTTAAACGTTTTATAATAAGCCAGATGCAAAATCGCCTCTCTAAAGAGAACAGTCTCTATCTCAAGCAACATGCCGAAAATCCAGTCGATTGGTATCCCTGGGGCGAAGAGGCCTTCGCTGCCGCGGAAGCGTCGGGTAAGCCGTTGCTGGTCTCGATCGGTTACTCTGCCTGCCACTGGTGCCACGTGATGGCACATGAAAGTTTCGAGAGTGATTATATTGCGAAGTTGATGAATCAGCACTTCATTTGTGTGAAAGTCGACCGCGAGGAGCGCCCCGACGTCGATCAAGTTTACATGGAAGCGGTGCAGATGCTTCAGCAATCCGGCGGCTGGCCCTTAAATGTTTTTTGCCTGCCTGACGGCCGCCCGTTTTTTGGTGGCACGTATTTCCCACCCGAAGATCGGGGGCAGGGCTTGATTCCATGGCCGCAGGTGTTGATGCGTATCTCTGATCACTACAAGCGCTCCCGAGCCGAGCTAGAAGAGAATGCGGATGCGATTCAGAAGAATATTATGGCTTCGACCATGGCTGCCAGCACTGGTGGGTGGGATAATGCATTTTTGATTGAGGCAGCCAATGGGATCTGCGGCACGCACGACGATCAATATGGCGGGTTCGGTGGCGCACCGAAATTCCCACCTTCGATGACTTTAAATTTTCTACGTGCGCTCCGCCGTAGCGCGGCAGTCGATGCAGAGCCAGAGCTCGGCGAGCGTATCGATTCGGTTTGTCATACGACGCTGCGTGCGATGGCGCATGGTGGATTATTTGATCAGTTCGGTGGTGGATTTGCTCGTTATAGCGTCGATCCGCATTGGTTGATTCCGCATTTCGAGAAGATGCTTTATGATAATGCATTGCTGATCGATGCCTACACCCGCGGCTGGTTGGATAATCAAGATCCGCTTTACGCTGCAGTCGTCGAAGAGACGATTGGCTGGTTGGAACGCGAGATGAGCGCGGATGACGGGGGCTTCTATGCCGCGCTCGATGCGGATAGCGAGGGCGAAGAAGGGCGCTACTATGTGTGGACACCCGAAGAAATCGATTCGGTGCTAGGGCCGACTGAAGAGGCTCGCGAAATCCGTTTGGCTTATAACATCACCGCCGAGGGTAACTTTGAGCATGGCAGTTCGAACCCCGCTTTAGTGGATGCTGATATCGGTGTGCGTGACAAACTCGCAGCTGCTCGTGCGAAATTGTTGGCGTATCGCGAAGCCAATCGTGTGCGTCCCGGCAAAGATACCAAGATCAACACCGCGTGGAATTGTATGTTGATCCGTTCGATGGCAGATGCTGGATTTTATTTCAAACGTCCAGAGTGGCTGCAGCGTGCGCGCAAAGCTGCTGATTTTATTTGGGAAGAACTCACCGAACAGCAAGGCGGCGACCTGCGCTTGAAGGCAGTTTATTATCAAGGTTCTGGTGCACAGGTCGATGGCTTTTTACATGATTATGCGCTGGCGGCAGAGGCCTTCTTGGCGATCGCGTCGAAGATTGATGTACTAGAAGCGGGAGCATCCGCCAAGTATCAGGCGCGTGCACAAGCCTGTGTCGATAGCGCGCTGTGCTATTTTGAGGACCCACATGCGATCGGGTGTTTTTTTACTGCGGAAGACACCGAGACACCTGTTGCGCGTCGTAAGGAGTGGTTCGATAATGCCACCCCTTCGGGTAACGCTGCGTTGTTGCACGCACTGTCTGGGCTCTACGCACTCACCGGTGCAGGGCGTTACGATAGCGCACTGCGCGCTACGCTGCCTGCCTTTGCTGATTATGCACAAAAAGTCGCCGCCGGAGTCGCTCATGCACTAGAAGCGGTGACCACGCACGCCATCGGCATCGCCGTGATTAAAGTGCGTGCAGGTGTCTCGCTTGAAGGCTTGCAAGTCGCACTCGCAGCCGCGCCCTGGCGTCGAGTTTTTATTCAGACCACGACTGACGAGCAATCCGCTGATTATCAGGTCTGTATCGGCACGCAATGTCTGCCGCCTACCAACGTGCTGTCTGAAGTTGTGGAGGTGCTGTAGGGAGAACCGCTTGAGTGACGCCGGGTTCTGCCCTTGGTGGGGTCCTGGTTGTTAGGGAATTGCGCTGCAGATCTTCCAGGGCACATCAATGCTGTGAGTAGTGTTGTCCAGTGTTATCCGCTGTGAGGGTAGCTGATGCTGGGATTAGTATCGGTGAGGGGATCTGTGCTTCTATCGTGTCTGTGTAATAGGTCTTTAGATGGTAAGTGACCATATATTTGAATTAAAGTAGGTAAAGCCGCTGGGGGAAGTCGTGTAGCGCCATGGTTGGCTGCTTGTTGTACGGCAATTTTAGCATTCAGTCTATCCAAGGCACATCAATGCTGTGTGTAGTTTTCTCAGCGTTATTAGCGGTTATGGAAGCTGGTACCGGGGGCAGTATCGACGCGGGGATCTGTACGCCTGTCGCATCTGCGTGGTAGGTCTTTAAGTGGTAATTGACCATATATTGGAATTAAATTACAATATATTTGACTTTAGGATTTCTGCTGCTAAATTTCTTATTATCTGGTGTAAACTACAGCAGCCCTGAAACCCTAAAAATGTACACAATATGAAGAAAATACTATTACTGACCTCACTCATTGGCCTGGCGGCTGCGCAAAGCGCTGTTGCTGCTAATTATACCATTCAGAACAACGAGGCTGACTTCTGGAACACTTCACAAAGTTGGACCAATGCTGATATTTGGTGGAATGAGACAACTGTTCCTACCTTCAACAGTACTGCTGATCAAATTATCGGATCGTCGAAGTTTGCCGATTCCACGGTTGATGTAACTACGGCGGTAGATGTGAACGTGCTTAAGCTCGGGCATGTAAATGATGCAGGTGATTATACTCTGACATTGAATGTGGGGAATGCCGCTAGCTTTAATACTAATAACATTACAGAAGTCGGTCGCAACGCCAAGGCTATCTTAAATATTGATGGGGGAACGTACACATCCGTTTCGAATGCGACCTTTGGGCAAGGCAACAGCGGTGTAATGAATATCACAAGTGGCGGTGCATTTACCGCCGGTGCAGGCTTTGTGGTTAGGGGATCCGGCGCAATTAACGTTGTTGATGGTACTCTTAATTTGACCCAAGCGGACATTGTAGACACTTCTGTCTCGATCTTAATGGACCTTGGGGGAACCTTGGACTTGCAAGGTAGTTCAACCGTCGTGTTAGCTGGAGATCAAACAATAAGTGGTAATTTCAATACCTATATCGATAATGGCTGGATTACGAGCAATGGTAATTCTGGAGCGGCGAATTTTAGTCAAGTTTTTGATGGAACAAATACGATTGTGTCGGCTGCTCCTATACCTGAACCCTCTACTTACGCCCTCTTGGGTGGTCTGGTGGCTCTCGGTTCGGTGATGATGCGCCGCCGCAAATAAGCCATTGCTCGTCGTCGAGCATCCTATTTTTCAAAGCTGTCGAATTAATTTTCGACAGCTTTTTTTGTCAATTATTTCAGGGCAGTGGTATTTCTTTTGCAGCAAAAGGACGTCCGGACGGCGCGTTTTATTGTCTTTCCTTGAGCGCCTCGGCACGGGCATCGCCTGGTTTATCTGAGTTCGGGAGTGCTTTGTATGCGTCGGTACTCGGTGGGAGTTTGCCCTGTTAGATCACGGAATACTTGAGTCAAATAGCGCACATTCTCAAACCCTGCCCGTAACGAGATGGCGCTGACGTTGAGATTGGTGGTCGTGAGTAATTCTTTGACCAGGCTCATTTGTGTGCGCTGGATTTCGTTATGAATTGACCGACCAATGGCTTTCATGAACTTGCGATAGGCGGTGGAATTCGACATGCTGGTGACTTTGAGCACGTCGGCCGTGGTGATCGGGTCGCAGGCATGCTCTTTGATGTAACGTAACGCAAAGGCGACTTCCGGGTCGTCGAAGGCCATGTAATTGCTGGAGTCTCGTTCGACCACCTTAGAGGGCGAAATAAATGTGAATGCTGGCGGAGGAGTGTCAGTCGTCATGATCTGATTCATGATCTCGGCAGCTTTGTAGCCCGCATTTCGGGCATTTGTGTCAATACTACATAAGCTGGGCTGAGATAGTTCGCACAACCAGCGGTCGTTGTCGACTCCTAGTACGGAGATCTGCTGTGGCACTTGAATTTTCTGGAGTACGCAGGCATCCAAAACCCAGCGTGCCCAGCCATCGAAGAAGACAAATACACCCGTTGGCTTAGGTAGGGTGTTTAGCCAGTTGCTGAGCGAATGGATCGCGTCCGACATATTTGTCTGTGAATTAAAGCTTGGCTCAAATGTGTCACAAGAGTGATTGTGTTTTTCCAGCTCTTCAACGAAGCCTTCACGCCGTTGACTACACCAGGGCGCGGTTTCGTCGCCGCCACAAAATGCGAAATTCCGTATGCCGTTGTTCATGAAATGCTGCGCAGCCATCTGGCCAATCTCATGTTGATTAGAGGTGACGATGGGGAATTTTAAATGGCCAGCCAACTCTTCTGAGAAGCTGCCGAATCCAACCATTGGAATGTTTTTCAAGCTAGCAATTTCGTCGATCGCTGGAAGGTGTATACTGGTTATGATTCCGTCAGGATCCCAGTGTTGGAGGCTCTTCATTGTTGGCTTCGTCATCGGATCCATCAGGATGACCCATCCCGCTTGACTGCGGATGTAATCCCCAACGCCTCTGGCAAGTGCACGGTCGAATGCCATGTCTGACTCTAGTAACAGTGCGACGCGCTTCACCTGCTTTGACTTATTATTTTTGTTACCTATTTTTTTATTGAGCATGAGCAAATATATGAGCGAATGTTTATTTTTTTTGCATTTGAGCTTGGTCTGTCAAAACCTTTCGTCAATATGGTATTATTGTGGATGTATAGTTCAATATCTATTCATTTTAGCTTGATCTATGGTCTGGAATTGTATTTATATTACAAATCTTATGTATATATTTCGGATAGTGGTAATGGTGAGAAAAATAATTTTATTATTTTCGATGACTGCGTTGTCATTGGTTCCGCTGAATGCACAGCGTAATGCTCCTTTTAGTCTTTCTGTTGGCACTCAGAGCATTGGTGTGCGCTATCAGTTTACTGAGGATACTGCCTTAATGGAGAGTGCGAAGGAAATTGCGGCACTGGGATCAGACACACTGAAAATCGCGCTCACTTCTAAGTATGTGGACGACTATTTGATGGAGCCTGATTTCGAGATTCAGTCGGTTCTGGATTTGGTTCAGAAGAAGCCCTCCTTCTTGCAGGTCATGGACATGCCGTTCCGGAATGTCATGCTATGGGTTTATCCTTTCTGTGACTCGAAAGCGGCCTTATCTGGGGGCGAAATGAGTGATGCGGATGCGTCTGCAATTTATCAAGAGATGTATGAGTTCACCGCTTATTTACTCAAGCGCTATTCTGGCAGCGGGAAGTCCTTTTTTCTGGGAAATTGGGAGGGGGACTGGCACCTGCAGAACGAGAAATATGATTATGATCTCGATCCTAAACCTGAGGCAATTGCTGGTGCGATCAAGTGGTTTCGTTTGCGAGAAAAAGCGATCGCAGATGCACGACGTGATACGGCTCACGAGGATGTGGAGGTTTATTATTATATTGAACTCAACCACGTCGCGAAATCGATGGATCATAACAAGCCTTCGATTGTTAACCAGGTACTGCCGCACATACGCACCGATTACGTGTCCTGGTCCAGTTATGACGTGACCAAATCGGCGGCTTTGCTGGGTGGCGAGAAAGGGCGGGAGCGGGTCTTTCAGGCATTGGATTATATTGAAGCGCACTTGCCGGACAGTGACGTGCCGGGCAAACGGGTGTTGATCGGTGAGTATGGCTTTGAGTTGTCCTCATTTAAGGATGCAGAGACGCAGAGAAAGTATACGGCTGCCATCATGAAGTGGTGCTTGGAATGGGGATGTCCTTTTGTTCTGTATTGGGAGCTCTACTGCAATGAGATCGAACCGGCGACGGGGAAGCATCGCGGTTACTGGCTGATCGATGACAAAGGTTATAAGCAACCAGTATGGTTCTTGCACAAAGAGTTTCTGGCCAAAGCCAATGCGTTTGTTGAGCAGTATCAAAAAGAGCATGGAGTCTTGCCGGATCAAGCGACCTACAATCGCACAGCAGCTACATGGATCGAGGAGTTCTCGACATACGATATCCGAGTCGAAGACTAAGCAATTTTACCCAAGCAGATTATCATCATGACAGAGCAAGCAAAACAGTCCAACTTGGATCCTGCCGCAAAGCTTGGATGGGGCGAAAAATTCGGGTATGCCGCCGGAGACATGGCTTCGTGCCTTTACTTTGGTATCTTCATGAATTTCATGGCGATCTTTTATACGGATGTCTTCGGTATATCGCCTGCGGTATTGGCTACCATGCTTCTCTTCACGCGGACCTGGGATTGGATCAATGATCCGATTATGGGAGCCATCGCCGACCGAACGAATACCACGATGGGTAAGTTCAGGCCTTGGATATTGTGGATGATTCTCCCCTACATGGTTCTCGGCGTGTTGACCTTCACGACCTTCGATTTGGGCGGCACGATGAAGATTGTCTACGCCTACGTGACATACACCTTACTGATGATGGTCTACACGGCGATTAATGTGCCTTATGGTGCGTTGATGGGCGTGATGACTGCAAGATCTGATCAGCGGACCGTGCTCGCTTCGTTTCGATTTGTTGGTGCCAACGCAGGTATTTTTGCGGTCACACTTTTACTACCGATTCTTGTTAAAACGATAGGCGGCGGTAATGAGCAGCTTGGTTACTCGGGGGCGATGGTGGTGATTGCAGGTATGGCGGGTGCGCTTTTCTTTGTAACCTTCAAGACGAGCACGGAACGTATCCGCCCCTTGCACCAGAAGCACGAGCCAATTAAGGTCGAGATCAAGCAACTGTTACGCAATCGCCCCTGGTTGATTGTGATTGGTTTGAGCATTCTCACTGTGTTGGCGCAGGCCGTGCGTGGCACACCGATTCTGTACTTCTTTAAATATGTGTGCGGTAATGAGGAGTGGGGAACCAAGTTATTGCTCTATAATTCAATGGCGGCGGTGGTTGCCGTGTTGCTCAGTAAGTGGATCGTCTCGCTTTTTGGTTGTAAAAAGCGTGCGTACATTATCCTGAATCTTCTTTTTGCGGCGATACTCGTGTGGTTCTATTTTATACCGGCTGACAATTTCAATTTGATGATTATTAATCAGTTGTTGATTGCCCTGGTCGCGGCTCCAATGATGCCACTATTTTGGTCTATGATTGCAGATACGGCTGACTATGGTGCTGTCAAATTCGGTCATCGTTCGACTGGTGTTATCTTTTCGGCAGGCACCGCTTCGCAAAAGATTGGTTGGACGGTCGGACCCGCAATGGCGATGCTGATCTTGAGTGGCGTAGGTTATGTTGCGAATCAGGAGCAGACGGCTGAAACACAGCATGCATTGCGTCTGATGATGAGTATCATTCCCGCAGTTTTTGCGGTGTTGACTGCAGTCGTGACCTACTTCTATCCGATTAATCATAAGGTTGAGCAGGAGCTGGAAGAAGCGATGAAGGAGTTGAATCAAACAGACAATGTGGTCGATAAAGGCTGCATAGGATAAGTATCTCAGACATCGCAACATTCGATGTCCTGTTGTGAAATCATTTATAATAATCTGTCTGCTTTTGACTTGCAGTCTACTGCAGGCCGATAAGCCAAATATTGTCATCTTTCTGGCCGATGATCTTGGCTACGGCGATCTTGGGTTCATGGGCTCGACCTTAGCCGAGACCCCTAATCTGGATCGCTTCGCTGAGCAGAACATGGTGTTTACTAGTGCTTATGCCTCCGCACCGCACTGTTCGCCGTCTCGGGCCGCGATCATAACCGGACAATATCCGGCGCGTCTGCACATTACAGTCTGGATCGGTGAGGAAAAACCGACGAAATATAAAAATCTGCGTTTGCCAGAACAAAAGAGGTTCCTGCCGGAAGAGGCGTTTACTATGGCCGAATATTTTAAAGAGCAGGGCTACACCACCGCTCAAATCGGGAAGTGGCATGTGGGTGGAAAAACCGTGCCATTGGAAAAGCACGGGTTCGACCATGTGATCGGCTGGAGCCCCGGAGCCAGCCCCGGAGCGGTTGAGAAATGGTATGGCCCATATACGAGCATAAAAGATCTCGACGGGCCGCCGGAGGAATACATCACCGACCGGTTGACCGATGAAGCGATTGGTTTCATGAAGAACCATCGTGATGAACCCTTTTTTATGATGCTGCAGCATTACGATGTGCACGGCCCGCTAACGGCTCCGAAAGAGATGGTAAAAAAATATACGGATCGCGGCCACCCCCTAAGGAAAGGAAACGAAAGCGCCACCTTCCTTGCGATGAAAGAATCATTCGATCAAAGCTTCGGTCGCATCACTGCGACACTTGAAGAACTGGAGCTCGACGACAACACCATCGTCATCTTTTTCTCCGACAATGGCGGTGTCTCCTATGTGGCCAATAACGGCCCGTTGCGCCGAGGGAAGAAATGGCTTTACGAAGGGGGCATCCGAGTGCCGATGGCCATCCGTGTGCCGGGAGTCACGCAATCGGGGAGTCGTTGCGACACCGCCGTCAACGGAATTGATTTTTTTCCTACCCTGGTTGAACTGACCGGAGGGAATCCGAAGCAGCTCGAATCCGTTCTGGATGGAGTGAGTCTAGTCCCATTGCTCAAAGGAGGCGAGACCTTGGGACGCGAGGCGCTCTATTGGCACCTGCCGCAACTTGGAAGGGGAGACGGAGCCATCATTCCTCCTCAAGGAATGGTGCGCATGGGGCCATGGAAGCTGATCCACTACTACGGCAACACAGCCGCGCCGGAACTGTACAACATCAACGACGACATTTCGGAAAAAAATAACCTGGCCGCCGAGTCTCCCGAGCGCGTCGAGCAGATGCAGTGGATGCTCGAAAGACATTTGAACGAAGTCGCTGCCCAGGGTGTCGAGATCATTAAATAGATCGATGAGGAAACACGACGTGTTGAGTCACCTTGTTTGCAATATGGACCGTTACGCATTCCTGCGCTGATAGGCCTTAAAGTCTGCGAAAACGCTTAGGAAAAACGGATAAACGAACCAGTGAAATATGAAAATCAGTCACTTCAACCATTCGAAAACTGAATCAAATCAGCATCAATTAATTATGAAAAGTACGAAACAACCTTACCCTCGTCGTCAGAACGGTCTTTTCAGAGGTGCCCTAATGGCTGTTTTACTGTCTCAGGCAGGCTCTTTAGCGCTAAACGCAGATGCTGTGTCAGTCGAAAAGCCAAATATCCTGATTATTCTCACCGACGATCAAGGCTATGCCGCAGTGAGCCAGAATCCGTACCACCCGGCCGTCATATCCACTCCGAACATGGACTCAATCGCCAGAAACGGCATCGTGTTCAATCAAGCGTATAATGCCGGAAACGTGTGCTCAACTTCGCGCGCCGCGTTGCTGACCGGACGCTATCCTCAGCGCGCACAGATATACACGGGTGGAGAAGGGGGGAGTGGTATGGCGCTGGACAATCTTATCATTCCGGTTTTTCTGAAGCCGGCTGGGTATGTGTCAGGGGCGTTCGGTAAATGGCATTTAGGAGAAAAGATTGAGCTAAGTCCTTTGAAACGCGGGTTCGACGAGTTTTACGGTTTTCTGGGACGCGGAGGTCATTCTTATTTTAATTTTGATCCAGATAATGTTGAAAAATTTGGTGGCGCCATTTATCGCGGTCTGGAGGCGCTTCCAACTAAAAAAGGGTATTTGACTGATCTTCTGACCGACGAGGCCATTGCCTTTATCCAGCGCAATAAAGAGGGCCCTTTCTTTTGTTATTTGGCCTACAATGCGGTTCATAATCCCATCGAAGCGCCGGAAGAGACGTCCGATAAATATAAACAAGCCAAGGCGTATGATTCGAAATATCAAGAAGGCCCAAAAGGCCCCATCCGGACTTACCTGGCCATGCTGGAACATCTGGATCGCGGCGTGGGGCGGGTGCTGGAAACGCTACAAAAAGAAGGGATTGCGGATAATACTCTGATCTTTTTTCTGACCGATAACGGGGGTGTTTTTGACCAAGAACAATTCAACCAGCCCCTGAGCGGCAAGAAACACCAGAATTGGGAAGGAGGCGTGCGTACTCCGTTTTTTGTCTCCTGGCCTGGGCGGTTTAAGGCGGGACAGATCATTGATGCTCCAGTGATTGCAATGGATATTCTTCCGACGCTATTGGATGTTTTGAATGTGCCGTTGCCTTCCGACAAGCCGCTGGACGGCAAGAGCCTGTTGCCTCTAATTGACGGCAAGGTTTCAAATTTGCACGATCAATTATTCTGGTCGGATGGATCCACAGGAGGCTGGTGGTCGGCGCGAGTCGGTGATTGGAAAATGCTCGGCAGAAAAGACCAGATTAGGCTCTTTAATTTAGTGGAGGATCCTTCCGAAAAAACCGATCTGGCCAACAAGTATCCTGAAAAGTTGACGGATCTGCGCAAGGCATTTGATGCATGGATCGACCCGATGCCCGATCCTCTGTCTAAAAAATCGCACGGTAATACCAAGCGATGGACGCCTGAATCTGATAAAGGGAAGAAACCCTAAGAGACGGAATCGGACTAGTACCCTGTGTATTTTAAACTTTCGCATTCAAGCCGGTCGGCTTAAGCATTCAGGCTTCATTTCAGCGCAGAGGCATTGTGGGATGGCGGTGAAGTCATTTATAATAATTTCTTTGCTGCTGACTTGCAGTCTACTGAAAGTTGATAAGCCGAATATTGTCATCTTTTTGGCAGATGATTTAGTTTATGGTAGTATCAATGCCTATGGCGCGCCGAAGGAGTTTGTCCATACGCCAAACCTCCCTTACTCCAACTTCACTCCAATAAAATAGATGAAATCAGGGAAATTATTTTACTGGTCGATCACAGCAGCTTTCGCGGGCTTGTTGTTCGGCTTCGATACGGTGGTGATCTCCGGCGCGGAAAGGTCAATTCAGGGCGTCTGGTCGCTGAGTGGTGCGATGCACGGTTGGACGATGAGTGCGGCGCTATGCGGCACCGTGTTGGGTGCAGTGGTGGGGGGCTTTCCCACTTCGCGCTGGGGGCGTCGCAAGACCTTGATCTGTATCGGTGCGCTGTATTTTGTTTCGGCAGTTTGGTCGGGCTTACCGACCGATGTGTATTCCTTCATCACCGCGCGTTTTATTGGCGGATTGGGGGTGGGCATCTCCACCATCGCGATTGCTGCTTTTGACACCGGTGTTATCTTCGGTTTCTTCTGCTTCATGATGGTGCTCCAATTGCTCTGGGTCATCTTTATGGTGCCCGAGACCAAGGGGCGTTCGCTGGAGGACATCGAGTCCGAACTGGGACTGCTGCCCAA
>JBLHTV010000019.1:0-21071 GCA_047627755.1 Lentimonas sp.
TTAAATTCAAAAATGCCGCGATTTCTAGATTGAGCCCATGCACGCGCTTTTGATCAATCCCGTGCGAGCTGACTTCCATTACGGCTTCTTCGCAACCGTTGTCCACCATCTGACTGAGCAACGCATATACATCGACCGACTCGGGAGTGGTCTTAAAAGAAGGCAGTGTGCGCTTGCCCAAATCATAACGAACTGTGCCCATCAAACCGACTGAATCATGGCCACCGATTAAATGCTGTGTAAGCATCGACACTGTCGTCTTACCATTGGTGCCAGTGATGCCTGCGATACGAAGCTTCTCATCGGGATTGCCATAGAAACGGCGTGAAACTAGCGCGAGTGTTTCGCGCACGTCTTTGACCTGAATAAAATCGACAGGAAAATGCGCACCAAGATTTTGCTCAGTAATGATCGTCACCGCGCCACGATCCACCGCTTCTTCGACATAGAAATTACCATCCGTGCGCAGACCACCTATCGCAAAAAATAGTGCGCCGGGGACGACGCGTCGGCTATCAGTAATCAAGCAAGTCACTGCGCGATCACCGTCGCCCTTGCGAGTGACTAGTTTAATACCTTCGATAAGTTCATGGACATTAGGGTTCATAGGAAAGCGACGACCACCGTTTACTTGGTGGGTGTTGGAAGTTCGAGAGTAACTCTGGCGAGAGCTAACTGAAGAGAGCAACGTGCTAATTTGAAATTCGGCGAGACCGATCATATCGAGAGTTTTCTAAAGCGAGGAATGATGTATCCGGCTTAACTGGCCGAATACCTAGGTAAGCAATACAGGCTTCCGCAATATTGCGAAAGGCTGGCGCAGAAACGGTGCCTCCATAGCCAACACCCTTCGACTGAGGATCATCCACCACAACGGTGATGACCAAAGCAGGTGTGTCGGCAGGGAAAAAACCGCTAAAAGAAGCCACGTGATGTTGGTGAGAGTATTGACCATTGATGATCTTCTGAGTCGTGCCAGTTTTACCAGCGACAACATAATTGTCGATAAAGGCTCTGCGAGCAGTGCCCTCTTCACCGACCACATCGACCAACATATCGGCAACTATTTTAGCCACTTCAGTGGACACCACACGACGTTTAGCTTTAGGCGAAAAGCGAACCACATCATTGCCATCGGCATCAAAAACACGTTGCGCAATCAATGGTTCCATCAGCACACCCTTATTTGCAATCACCGACATCGCACCATGGATCTGCATCGGCGTGGCACTCACAGCATGGCCCATCGGTAAACGCGTGATCGTCAGACCATCCCAGTTCTTAACGGGATGCAATGTACCAGACACCTCGCCACCCAAATCGAAACCACTCTTTTCACCAAACCCGAAGGCCTGCGCGTAGTCGTGCAGACGGTCTTCACCTAATATCATTCCAAGGTGTGCCGCGCCACGATTACTCGATTTTACAACGATATCGTGCATCGAAAGTGACTCATACGTATGGTGGTCACCTGGAAGTTTGAGCGAACGGCCCTTGTAGCTAACACGCGCGAGGCCGGTTTGAAATATATCTGCAGGATCGACAATTCCTTCATTCAATGCTGCAGCGGCAGGTACGATCTTGAAAGTTGAGCCTGGCTCAATCAAATCGGTCAGTGCCCGATTGCGCTGCGAATCGATCGGATATTTTTTGGTATTGAAAAATTCGTTTGGATCGTAGGTCGGATAATTCGCCATTGCTAACACTGCACCAGTCGATGGTTCACTCACGATGATACTGACACTCTGTGGATCGAATTCCGCAGCCAAACGAGCAATCTCTTTTTCGACAATGTGCTGCACCATGAGATCCACGCTGAGTGCCACATTCAAGCCATCGGCATGATCCACTTCACGCTCACGAAACTGAGCCATTTCGCGACGACGACCATCGCGCTCAGTTTCGCGCCAGCCATCTTGACCGCGTAAATAATAATCAAAGAAGCGTTCGACTCCAGTCACTGGAGTTTCTTCGTGATTCACATAGCCTAAAATATGCGCAGCCAGTTGGCCACCGGGATATGTGCGGCTGTATTTTCGATTTCCATAGACGCCCTTGATGCCCAATTCACAGACTGAGTCGTAGGTATCTTCGTCCAGCCCTTTGGCCAGATACGCCCATTTGATAAGACTCACTTCTTTAGCACGTACAGAGCCTTTACGCGTCTTCGTATTGATCGCTTTTTCGATCTTCGCCAACGGCTGACCAATCAATGCGGCGAGCGCTGGCAACTTGTCGTTATCTTCCTCACGAACAGACTGCGGATCAACGCCGAGATCGATTCTAGTATGCGTGGTCGCAAGCAAATTACCTCGATTATCCACAACGTTACCACGACGTGCTTCAACTACTTGCACCATCTTACGATTGTTTTCAACATGCTCAAGTAGCGCTTGTTGCTCCCATACATGCAAGTAGAACAAACGCCCGATCAAGACGCAGAACGCAAAAGCGACTGCGGTCGAAACGAGTGCTGCACGTGCAGTGGATACGAATGCTCTACTCATAAAAAAACCTAAGCGCTATGGTTGAGTGAGCGACTGTCTTTATAGTGACGAGCGAGTCGGCGCATCGTACAGTTGGATGGACGCAGCGGCTCAACTTGATTGCTTTTCCTCGCATCACGAACAGCGCTACTCGAATGCTCCATCAGAACATCCTGAGCCACTGGCAGAGATTTGCCACCACGGTAATAATCAGATGTCACATGCATAATAGTAGAGGTTCGATGGTTAGCGTTGAGTGTTTAGATCGAGAAATGCGAGGTCCATGGATGCTTCGTAAGCCTCAGAGATTGCGTAAGCTCGTCCACTCGAGGCGTTGCTTTCGCGCACCCAGACAATTTGGTTATCCAACGAAGGACGTAGCGTGTCGGCTACTTTGCCTTGGAGCACAACTGGCTGATGCATTGCAGCGATACGCTCGTCGAGGTAACGCAGTTTGCGGACAGTTTCAGCAAGCTGTGACTCAACCTGTTGGCTGCGCTGTGCTGTGCGAGAGATCTGCTGCTGCATCCAAACAATGGCAAAGCCACTACCAACAGTGATCGCGATCATCGCGACCACAAAAAAGAAAATACGGCCTCGGCCTTTTTGGGATATGTTATTCATGGGGTAGTTGTTGTTAGTCGTTGGAAAGCTTACGAATAGCGCGCATGCGTGCACTGCGGCTACGTGGGTTCATTTTAATTTCCTCTGCCGAAGGGAGGATTGGGCGAGTCGAAACCATTTTTGCTTGGACAGTGCGCTCCTCGATCGGCCGGTAGTCATTGGCGTGCTCAGGCCGGCCGGCCATCTTACGACAGAAGCGTTTGACGATACGGTCTTCGAGCGAATGGAAGCTGATCGCAGCAAGCACACCACCTGGAGCCAAACGTTCAAACGCCGAAGGAAGGGCATGCTCGATCGCCTTCAACTCATCATTCACCTCAATGCGAATTCCTTGGAACGTGCGCGTCGCAGGGTTCACCGCTTTGCGTCCGTATGGAGTCGGGCCAACTGCTTCGGCAACCAAAGCAGCGAGTGAGTGCGTGCGCTGAAGCTTCCCCGTGCCGCGCGCATCGATGATTGCTTGCACAACACGACGGTGGCGCTTCTCTTCGCCGTAGTTACGAACGGCGCGCAGAAGCCCCTCCTCATCGGAAGTCTCCAGAAATTCGGCAGCACTGATGCCCACCGTTGGATCCATGCGCATATCAACGGGCGCATCGTAACGAAACGAAAAGCCACGATCGATTTGATCGAGTTGAAAGGAGGATAAGCCGAAGTCAAAAAGGATACCGTCAAACCCCGTCTCATCCAAATCAGCGAGGTCACCGAAATTCATCGGATAAAAGCTAAACTGCTCACCAAATTCATCCGCCACCAACTTCGCACGCTCCTGTGCATCAGGGTCGCGATCGATGGCAACAAGGGTCACAGCTTCAGCCGCAGACAACAGCGCGCGTGTGTGGCCACCTCCTCCAAATGTTCCATCCAGAATCTTAGCACCTGCACGCGGAGCCAACAGTTCCAACGTCTCTCGAAATAAGACGGGAACGTGGCCACTAAACGCAGCGGGGTTCAAAGCTTCATCGGCGGAAGAGCACATTTACACAGTTTTGTAGTAGAGAGATTGTTGTTTGTTTGCGGTGCTGCGCACTTTCGCGACGGAGCAATGCACTGCGAACAGTGTCAGCGAATTGAACTGGACTACGCGGGGGACTCGTGAACTGCCACTCAGTGCGACGTTCACTGCTCGGATGCCTAAAGTAACCTGAGTTTCTGAAATTTTCACGAGAGATTGTTTCGAATATATTACGCATGGCTTGAGGTATCTGGGGTTAGAGGCCGAACCGTGTGAAGACGGCAGCACGAGTCGCTGGGTCACTTGGCCCCTCGGCCAGAGCAGCATCTCGGATTTCTTCGCTGTAAATATTAAAAGTGGACATGATACCAACAAGGACAGTGCCCTTTTTGATCTGAGCATGCTGGACCAATTTCTCATTCAAATTAATGCGCCCATGCTTATCGCAGCTGAACTGGTGAGCCATAGACATCAGCTCCACAACCATGCGTTGCCCTTCGATGTCACTCGAAGGGATGGCATCAATCTTCTCCTCCAATTGAGCAATTCGCTTCGGAGAAAGCACACTGACGAACGCTTCTGAACCCTCTTCGATACTCGGCAACGCTAAGAAATAATTCTCAGAACTATCCCCCTTGGGGCGCCATGCCGCAGGCATCGTTAGGCGACCTTTGTCGTCTAAACTATGGCGAAATTCGCCAATAAAACCTCCTGTATTAAATAATCCCATGTGCACCTATGTAAACCAATACCCCCCATATCGCCCCACCTTGCCCCACACGTCAAGTTTTTTCCTGTAATGAATTAACTGTGAACAAGTTGTGAATAAGCGATTTAAGTCACTTCGAACAAAGGATTTGAGTGACTTATTAACAGGAAATAAAGTTCACAGGGAACATGATCCACTCACCAATTTCTCTCCCGTGCGCACACCTCACACCAAACCAACGAGCATTTCATATCTGCCGAAGTCATTAATCTGGCCAAATTTGCCCAAAAACAGGTATCACGCACTTTCATGGAATGGCATTGATTACAACGCTCACACATCGCTCGACTAGGCTAGAGTCAGCTTGCGCCTGCATATTACAAAATTCTCAGCAAGCAGCGTCGACTCGAACTCGTTTTCAGCTACAGCGGCTCGACGTGGGCGAGTCGTCCACTCTCCGATCTCTGTCGACAGCCCAAACAGGCGCCGCCCTACTACGCCAAGGCTTCGACGAACAGGCTGACAATCACACTCGGCGACTCGCGCCAAGGCAGGCTTATAATTTCGAAGCGCCGCGGAGCACGAGGATCTACGCCTCAGGCTGGACGACGATGCGGACCTGACGCTGTGCATCGAAGAACTCTTTGGCAAATTCCGCCATCGCAGTCGCATCGACGCGGTCGAGTTCATCCGCATGCTTCGCGTCGTCATCGAGTGGCAACTCATAGGTTAGATTAATTGCGGTATGCATTGCTCGAGCACCGATAGTCTGACGCCCCATCGGCCGAGCCGCTTTCAGACGTGTGCGACAACGCGCCAACTCCTCCTGAGTTACCTCACCTGCCGTTACACGTGCGATTTCGGCATCGATTTCGATAATCACTTCAGCTGCCTGACTCGGATGCGTGCCTGCATAAAATACAAACATGCTGGCGTGCAAGCCGACCACTCGGCTCGAACCTACATAGTATGCCATACCCTTGTCCTCACGCACGCGCTCGAACAACCGACTCGACATACCACTAAAGAGCTCGTTCAGCATTTCGCCGACAGCATAGCGCTCGTCCTTGATGCCCACATCAGGATACGCCTGCAGCACGACTGCTTGCTCGCGGTCCATCACCTCCACCACATTCACCGCTTCAGCAGGACCGGGATAGCTCGGCGTTTGATCCACCGTGAAAGGTTCCGTACTGATGCCTGACTCCAGCAAGGGCTGAAGACGTGCCTGTAAATCTGCCCGATCGAAATCGCCACTGACAGAGATTACCACATTCGACGCAGTCACTAAGCGTTCAAAATGCGCGACCACATCTAAACGTGTCAACTGCTCCAGGTCCGCAACACGGCCATCCGAGGCAATCGCGAACGGATGCTCACCGAAAAATCGCTCACGCAATTTACGAAAACCGTAATCAAGAATCTCGTCGTCCTCTTCTTTGAGGTTGGCGATCTGCGCCTCCAACTCGGTGCGGAATGTCGCCTCGTCAAAAATCGGACATGTTAAAGCATCACTTAACAAATCGAGCGCCACATCGATATCCGACGGTAGCACCTCGATTGCGAAGCTCAGTGTATTATTACCGCCGGTCGCGGAAAAGCTGCCTCCGATACTATCGATAAGGGTCGAGATTTCAGAGGCACTTCGATGAGCGGTATCTTTGGTCAACAACTCAGCAAGCAGCTCTGAAACACCACGTTGCTCCGTCGGCTCATAAAGAGGCCCGCCACGCATCACACAACGAATATGCACCTTCGGCAAACGCTTGTCTTCCTGCAGCAGCAGACGTGCCCCACTTTTGAATTCGATCAGCTCAAATGGATCCAGCGACAAGACCTCGGCGATACTTTCAGACTGAGCCGCTGCTGCATCAGGCTTTGGCCCAAGCGTGACTGCCGACATGCCTTCTTCGACCAAATACGTGCTCGCGACTGCTTGTAAATCCTGAGGAGTCACCGACTGCAAACGCTTCAAATAGCGGCGACTATAGTGAATATCACCAATTACCACTTCACCAGTTCCCAAACGAGAGGCCTGCCCACTCATTGTTTTGCGACCATTAATCTCGCCGCTCAGCGCTTGACGGCGGGCTTTCTCAACGACCGCTTCGCAAAACCCCACTTCGCAGACTTCGCGGATCACTGCGTGAATAGCACTTTCGACCTCGCCCTGCTGCTCTGGATCACAGACATATGAAATCCAGAAAAGCCCGCGCCCACCAGGATTCCAATTACGGCAATCAATATAGTGCACGAGCTTCTGCTGATTACGCAGACGCTCCCACAGCAGCGAGCTTTCGCCGCCACCTAGAGCATGTGCCAGTGCATCCAGCCGCGGCGAATCCGGGTGACTCAAATGCGGCACCTTAAAACCGATGCCACCGCGAAAAATGTTATAATCCCCAACGATTTCCTCTCGGCGTGTTGCCAGTTGGATTGGTTCTTGTTCGATTTGAACGGGAGCTAAACGACCACGTGCGGCTTGACCAAAAGTCGCTTCGACCTCACGCAAGCAATCCTCCGGCGTCACTGCACCGACAATAGACACCACGATATTATTCGGAACATAGCGAGATTTGTAATACGCATCGAGCTCATCACGTGTGACCTGCTCATACAGTGCACGATGCCCGATCACTGGCTCGCGATAGGGATGGCATTGAAACGCAGTGCGAAACAGCGCCTGACTGAGTTGACGATCCGGATCGTCCAAGCCCATATCAATCTCACGGAGGATCACATCGCGCTCACGCTCGACTTCTGCTGCGGGTAAAGTTGAGTGCAGCACGATATCCGAGAGCACATCGATCATCTGCGTAAACGCCTGAGACGGTGCATCAATATAATAGACTGTGCGGTCAAAGGTCGTGTATGCATTGATGCCTCCGCCCATGGCGTGCACCTCACGGCTGATACTCTTGCCATCGCGACGTGCAGTGCCCTTAAACAGCAAATGCTCAAGATAGTGCGATAAGCCAGAACCGATCAGCCCCCCCTCATGAATGCTGCCGGTTTTCACCCACACCTGCACCGAGACGACCTCACTGGAGAAGTCAGGGCGGTGGACCAGCGTGAGCCCATTATCCAAAACATGGCGTTCGACAGGTGCCTTGAAGAGACGCTCGATGATATCGTGCGAGGCAGCGGCAGAGAAAAGACTGGTGGAAAGATCCATATATTCGATGAAAGTAATTCGGTTCGTATCACGATTTCGATACTAAGTTTCAAGGGAAACAAGCTATTTTAGCGACAGGAGCAACCTCTGGTTAAAGTTATAATTTTTTAAGGTCATCGCTCTCTGCTCTGATACATGCCTCAAGCATTTATATTAGAGTCGAATTCCCTCACGATATCAGCTGATCTATTTCACTCAAAGAATCTCGCAAGGTGCTCCACCAACGTGAGGTTTACGTCGGAGAGTGCAAGAACTCACTAGTGACGCAATCCATGATTCTAACAGCTAGCGAAGCACAGGTGGAGCAGCGCGAAAAAGACTTTTCCACCCGAACCAAAAGCACTAACTCCTCGCCTAAAACAACTTAGGACAATTCGCCGCAAGTGCTTTAACGCAAGCGAGGGCGCTTAATCGTCGGTTTGATCGAGGGCACATAAGGGGCATCAAAGGCAGTCTTAAAGTCATAGCCGACATTAAAATCCTCGGGGCTGTCCCGATCGGTTTTCCCGAGCACCCGACAAGCGACCAGATTGAACACGATATTGCCAAAATCGCGGCAATTGGTGATCCCCCAGGATTCGAGCACAGAACGCGTCATCGGACCGTACTGCTCCAACGAATAGAGCCGAATCCCCTCCAGTAATTGCTGGCCGCTTAGGTGATTGGACTCGTTCAGCTCGCCTTGCTTGGCCATCTCCTTCAAGCTAAAGTCCAGTGCTCGCCTCAAGAAGTAATACGCACCACGCGCATAGCGTGGATCGTCCTTACGTATGGTATGGATAACTTCGTTAAAATCTCGGTTCGGTTCGTTCACTAAAATAAATAGAAGTCGGAATCGAGCAGACGTCAACTATGTGCACAGGCAATCGCCACTCCACGAGTCATTGAATATCTAACCACGGCAACACCAAGGCCCTATTCGCCCTCAGAAAAAACCGTCGTCGCTTCAGCCGATTCATCAAAATTTTTCAAGCTAAAGTTAAAAATCGGCAACAACAGGATCAGTCCGACGCAGGTAAATCCTAAAATCGCTAACCCCGTCACATCATGCACACTGCCGATATCACCAATCACAGGTAGCACCCAATGATCATCGATCGCTTGAGAGCCATAATTATAAGCCCACAAAGTTAGAAATATGCTACGAATCAGATTGGTCAGCACCGCAAAACACATCGCCGCGACGACCAGCAGGACTTTCTTCCAGAAACGATTCAGAAAAACCGCAGCCAAAAACGAGCCGGCAAACAAACATGCCGTCAACGAACGGATGCCCGAACACGCCTCTTCCACCCCCACTTGCCCTTCAGGTAAAAGCAACACATTGCCCTCTCGCTCAATCGCATAGCCTATAATATCAAATAGATTAAACACCACGATCGTCACCTTCGTCAGCAAAAACACACGAATCTCTTTCTCAACCACCGACACCATCGGCGCTGAAATTAGCCAGATCAGCGCCGGAAATAGAAACAATCCAGTCAACATCAAGCGGCTCTTCAATGACAGCGGCTGACCATCGACACGCTCTTTGGTCATAATAAAGATCACACTGAGCAGTAAACCACCGAAGCCAGCAGCAATCGCCAACGAAGCCGGATTTTGCGGGCCAGTCACCGAGCGCAGCAACGCACCGATCGCGAAAAGGCTTAATCCGCCGAGAAACACTGCATACGCGAGCCACTCAAATAACTGCGTAAAAACAGTAGTGACCGGAGCAGCAGGTGTGGCAACCACCTCCGGAGCCTCGCCTCGCAGCAAATAGCTGCGAATCACTGGCCAACGGTCATAAATCACGTAGATCGCAAATAGCGGCACCAGATAGCCGAAACTATAATCCTCACGTGCGCCCCACCAGTAGAACTGATCCCAGATCGTATAAACTGCGAAACCAAGCAACATAGCTATGGCAACGAGTTGATCTCGAGCTAAATTTTTAAAACTGAATGCTTGGGTTGAATCACTCACGATGGGAAAAAAGAGGTCGAGGTAAAATAATTAAAAGGCTGATTAATGAAAGTCTCTGCTGGTGAAGGCAACCCTCAAAAAGCTCACAGTAAACGACAATATCACTAAAAAAGGACTCAAAACTCACCTCAATAAATAATCGACGCCACAAGATAGTACTCTACTATTCTGAGTTATTTTTATGGTCGATACAGCTTCCGATAATCCTTCACCGCAACTTCCGTCATCCATGCCGAGCCTACATGCTTACTGGCGGATGCCTTATATTCTGGCACCGAAGAATCCGGATAATGGCGGTAACCCCTTCACGCAGATTCACCAAAGCGGCAATGATCAAAAGGAATACATTCTGTTTCGTGGCCAGTGGAACTACATCGTAATGAACCGCTACCCATACAATGCAGGCCATCTGCTCGTGCTACCCTACAGAGAAGTCGACAAACTCGAAGCGCTCAAGACAGAGGAGCGCTACGAACTGATGGACTTGATCATAAAAGCCCAGCAGATCCTCTCGCGCGCCTTGCAGCCAAGTGGCTTCAACACTGGATTCAACTTTGGCAAAGCCGCCGGAGCCGGCATCCCCTGCCATTTACATTGCCACGTCGTGCCCCGCTGGGAAGGCGACACCAACTTCATGCCTGTAATCGGCAACACCCGAGTGCTACCCGACGCGATGGATGCCATGTGGGAGCGACTGCACGCCTTTATCGATGACCCTAGCTGAGTCACTCGTTCAGCTTGGGACACCGCGCGCTCCAACTAGACGCCACCCACCTCACCATTACACCCAATTTCCCTGTGCCTACAGAAACCATACATTTTACCAGCTCACGACTACTCAGCCAGCTATACGCGAATGACACGCGCAACCTGATCGAAGCCGAGCGCATGCTCGATGTCGTGCTCGCCAGCCGCGACGACTGGGTCAGCGTCGAAGGCTCCGACGCAGGCATCACACAAGTCAAAGACCTCTTTCACTTCCTCGATATCGCGCACCAGCAAGGTATCCGCATTCGCACTTCCGACTTCCACTACACGCTGCGCTGCATCGCCGAAGGCAAGTCTAACGAACTGCGCGAAGTTTACAGTAACCCCCTGATAATCAAGCTCAAGCGCCTGAGCATCATCCCAAAAACTCTCAATCAAAAGCGCTATTTACAGCGCATTGACCAGAATACAGTGACTTTCGGTATCGGCCCCGCCGGCACTGGCAAGACTTACCTAGCAATGGCGATGGCGCTCAAGGAGCTGTTCGCGGGCAATGTTGAGCGTATCATTCTCACTCGCCCCGCAGTCGAGGCAGGCGAAGCGCTCGGCTTCCTGCCCGGCGAACTACAGGAAAAAATACTGCCCTACCTCACTCCGCTCTATGATGCGATGCATGACATGATAGGTAAAGAGCAGACCATGCAGATGGTTGAGCGCGGGATCATCGAAATCGCGCCACTCGCTTACATGCGCGGCCGCACCCTCGCTAATGCCTTCGTGGTGCTCGATGAGGCGCAAAACACCACCCATGCGCAAATGATGATGTTTCTCACCCGCCTAGGAGACGGCAGCCGTATGGTGATCACCGGCGACATTACTCAAATCGATTTACCGAAGGCCAAGCAATCTGGTCTAAAAGAAGCCGCACGGCTGCTGAAGAACATCGAAGGCCTACTGCTCTTCTACTTTGACGAACAAGATGTGGTACGACACCCTCTGGTCCAAAATATCATCAATGCCTACGCCTGTAGTGCAGAATGATTACCGATTGCCTTCACCTTCCCTGCTCATATTTTGGAGTAACTCACCGTCTACAGTTAACCGACTGACTCCCTTAGAAAAAACAGCCCATGGCCGCATTCTTCAAAAGAAAATCCTCCCGCAAAGCGAAAGCCAAGCAACTCCTCTTAAAAAAAGAGCGCGCAGGTCGAGGGGCTGAGCGAATCGGTGCCTCGCACTTTTTCGAAACCAGTCGCATCGTCGAGACAGGACTCTTCCTGCTGTTTACCGCACTCGTCGTCGTCATCTGCTTTCTCGGCCAAAAGTCTCAAGGTCCGCAAGTCATCCTCAATCAGCCAGCCTCATCACGTATCGTCGCCGAATTTGCTTTCGAGCAAAATAGCCAAGTGCTGCTCGAAGAACAGATGCGAGCTGTGCGGGCACAAGTGCCTCCCGTTTTTCAACGCACCTTTAAACCCTACGAAAACTTCCGTGAGATCATTAGCGACCTCAATACCAGTATTGCCAAAACCTTGATTGATCACGAAGCCGAAGGCCAAACGGTTGTCACCGCAGAGCTGGAAGCCACCACCAAACAGCTAATCGAAGCGACGGGCGTAGATATCGCCCCCGAGACGATTACGTCATTTACCGCCCAAACCAATCCGAAGGAACGTTCCGGTTTGACCAAAGACGCACTCCAGGTCCTTAAATCACTGTATGACGACGGCATCTACTCCAACCTCAAGGCTGGTGGTAATTCCCCACAAGTGACCGTCATTCAGTTGATCGATGAGGAAGGACGCTACAATCTACCCTCCTCGCGCTCGTATGATGATGCGCTCATCGCACTACGTGTCCGGCTCGATGCACTCTCGGGCAATCGAACCAAGGCCCGCACTCTGTTTGACATATTTAGAGCCGGCCTACAGCCGAACTTACTGTATAGCGCAGCTAGCACAAATCGCGCGATTGAGCGCGCAATTAGCGATACCACCCCACCGACGATTCTCTTTAAAGAAGGTGACACTCTGATCGAGCCCGGCTCGATTATTACCGAAATTGATATTGAATGCCTGCAAGCCTACCAGGATGCCGAGCTTGCCCGCGGTGGAGACTCCCTCGTCTTCAACCCACTCTTCCTCGAACGCCTGACGCTGACACTCATTCTTCTCGTCGCTGTGATGATCTATGTGAAGCAAGGATTGCGCAATTTCCATAAGCGTAACCGCGCGATCGCGATTGCCGCAGTCAGCATCCTACTCAATCTCCTGATTATTCGTCTGATCATGGAAATCGGCGACATCGCCCTGCTCAACAATCGCCCTTCGCTGGTCATGCTACCCTACGTTGCTCCCTATGCGCTGGCGCCGATGATGATCGCCGTGCTGGTCGGCACCGCCCCCGCAGTCATCTCCGCACTGATCATAGCGGTACTGTTTGGTATCATTCAGGATAATTCCGTCGAGTTCCTCCTGATCGCCTTTCTTTCGGGCGTTGTCGGCAGCTTCATCTCGGCGCATATCCGTAAGCGCTCCATGCTCGTCCGAGCCGGACTAATGGCAGGCGTCACTGCGGCAATCTCTGGTGCGCTGCTGGGTCTCATCGGCCATCTATCAATCGGCCTTGTCGGTCAACAAGCCTTGATTGCGCTGATTGTCGGGGCGCTTTCCGGCGTGCTGGCAGTCGGCCTGCTGCCCATATTTGAGCAGCTCTTCAAAATCACCACCGAAATTACACTACTCGAACTCACCGACTTCAATCACCCGCTACTGCGCCGCATGCAGATGGAAGCGCCGGGCACTTATCATCACAGCCTAATGGTCGCCAATCTCTCAGAAAATGCGGCCGCAGCAATCGGCGCCAGCCCCCTGCTTTGCCGCGTCTGCTGCCTATTTCACGACATTGGCAAACTGGTCAAACCTGAGTATTTTGCCGAGAACCAAAAAGGCGGCATCAATCCACACGAAGAAAAAAATCCTTCGATGAGCGCGCTGGTGATCAAGGCCCACGTCAAGGAGGGCGTCGAGATCGCCCGCAAACATAGCCTGCCACGCGTCATTATGGATGTGATTCGCCAACACCACGGCACTGGGCTGATCCAATACTTCTACCACCAAGCACAGCAGCAACAGAACAAGTATACCAAGCCACCCAGGTCCGATAAACAAGGCAAGGCACAGGAAAGCAAGAAAGTGGACGAAAGCACCTACCGTTACGATGGCCCACGTCCGGCCTTTAAAGAAAGTGCGATTATATTCTTTGCCGATGGTGTCGAAGCAGCCAGCCGCAGCCTGAAAAAAGTCACCCAACCCGCGATCGAGGAACTCATCGATGGCATGTTCAAAAGCCGGATCGAAGACGGTCAACTCGACGAATGCCCACTGACCTTTCAGGAGCTACACGAAATCCGTAGCAGCTTTACGTACACATTGCTCAACATGCTACACTCTCGGGTGGAGTACCCCAAGGCGATCAACGACAAGAATGTGAGCAACGACCAAAACCATCAATCCCCGCAAGATAATGAGTCGACTCCATCTGGAAGTAAGCAACCAGTATAAGCTACTAGCCGACCCGATCGAAGCGGCCAAGCAACTATATCACGCCCTCGAAGCATCGGGCGCATTTCCAATTGCGCAGGGCGAGCTTTCCGTTGTGTTCGTCACCGATGCCACCATTGGCCGAATACACGGCGAATTCATGGACGACCCCAGCGCCACCGACGTCATTACCTTCCCCGCCAACACTGAGATGGAATCGGCAGGTGAAATCATCGTCTCGGTCGATCACGCACGCAGCCGTGCCGAAGAACTCGGCGAACCGTTTAGTCGCGAACTGAGCCTCTATCTCGTGCACGGCTGGCTTCATTTGGCTGGCTATGACGATCGCAACGAAACCGACCGTGTAGCCATGCGCATCGCCGAGCAACAAGCTCTTAAAATTTTAGATAACATTTCCATTCGCAATCACTTCCATATAAACTATTGTCTTCTTTAATATGGATATGCACCCCCATCATTCTGTTTCTGATGAAACACTTCCCTCCCGATCCAATCAAATCGAGGCTCCAACCTCATGGCGTAAGATCGTGGCGCAATACCAACAGCCTTGCCTGAAGAAGAGCGTTTGGCAAATCACCAATACCGTGGTCCCCTACATCGGCCTCTGGGCTCTCATGTATTTAACGATGACAGTCTCTTGGCCACTGACTATCGCACTTGCAATCCTAGCGGGGTTATTCCTCGTCCGCGTCTTCATCATCTTTCACGACTGCGGCCACGGCTCCTACTTCCGCTCAAAAAAGGCCAATAACATCGTCGGCTTTATTTCAGGCCTGCTAACGCTGACGCCCTATCGTCATTGGCGCTGGCAGCATGCCGTTCATCACGGCACATCTGGAAACCTCGACCAACGCGGCATCGGCGACGTATGGACGATGACGGTCAACGAATATCTAGCAGCCCCGCGCTGGGAACGCTTCTGCTACCGACTCACACGCAATCCTTTTGTACTCTTCGGCCTCATTCCACTCGGCCTATTCCTCTTTTATCAACGACTCGCTTACACCAACGCCAGCAAGCTCGATAAGCGCTCCGTATGGGCAATGAATGCAACCATCCTCGTTTATGCGAGCGTCATGAGTGCCATATTTGGCTTTTGGAATTACTTATTGATACAACTAATAGTCACCGGGGTCGCAGGCACACTCGGCGTGTGGTTGTTTTATGTACAACATCAATTCGAAGACACCTATTGGCGCAGCGGCGAAGAGTGGGACTACACACACTCCGCGATGAAAGGCAGCTCGTTCTACAAACTACCCAAAATCCTGCAATGGTTCTCGGGTAACATCGGCTACCACCACATTCACCACCTGAGCTCTCGCATCCCCAACTACTCCTTGGAGCAATGTCACAATGCCGAGCCGTTCTTCCAGCAAGTACCGGAACTCACACTGCGCACCAGTTTAAAGTCACTCAAGCTGCGGCTCTGGGATGAAGACAGCCAAAAGCTGGTCGGCTTTAAGCATCTAAAGACGATGCTGTCAGATAAAGCTGCCTGAGGTGGAAAGATCCCCTCAAGATAATGACTCGGTTCGATCTAAAATCAGCCATCAGTCATCAGCCATCAGTCATCAGTGAATCTCGGCGGTCCAACAACTGTATAATTCACGCAAAAAGTGGGGCAAACCGGTTTGCCGTGAACTCAGTCTGTGCCTCGAGCACGATTAGCGATATTTGGCGTGCGACGACGCTGAAAAACCAGTCCTAGTGCACTCAAACCAAGAAAAAAGGCACTCACCGAAGGCTCTGGCACAATGTTCACCTCGGGGTTTTCATCGATATAAGTCTGTATCTCGCTTTGGTAATTGGGCAGATAGGTAAACCCACTAATTTCGGTTGCACCATTATTAATACTACCAACGAACCAGTTTACTCCGACCATCGTTAAGTTACCACCGACAACCACCATGGCCGGGGCACCCGAGTCTCCAAGGCCAAATTGACTTTCATAAGTGAGACCAGGATCATCAAAGGTCATCGCACCCGCATCACCAGTTGCTCCACCGACAGTCTGAGACGGGAAAAATAGGTTCAGATTATTCTGCCCAACAGCCACATCTTGATTCACAGCATAATCACCCTCTGAGCGCCCAAAGGTCAGCACATTCGGGCCTGATATCTGCACGGGAGCCGCACTGCTGAACGGAGCATTCCAAATATCATAGTAGGCATAGCCATCGGGAAGAGCGACATCCAGCGTTCCTACACGAATATCAGTACTGCCGATGCGCATCGTCTCTTCTACCGAGGCTGAAAATGAAGCCCCGAGGGCGGAGTTCGTTTGATGAAAGGTCACTGACGAGCCGACCCCTGGTGCAAAATGATTCGCAGTAATAAACACATTCCGACTGAGCATTGTCACCCAACGTCCGCCGTCATCCCCCGAAAAATCAGGCCCCTGCCCAGTATTCACGAGCGCGACCCCAGATAGATCAAGCCCTCCCGCAAAAAATGAAGCATCATTCATAAAACGATCATTTGCCAACGGATCATAGCCAATAATATTGATCGACGCGAATAAATAGCTTGGCAGTTGAATACCAAACGTAACGAGCGAAATAAATATCAGAGGCCGCATACCCAAATATAACTTAAAAACGGCCCAATTGTCAAAGGCCATCCACCCCTCAAGGCTGCCAAACCACTCGTTTAATAGAACAATTACAACTACGCTGCGTCCGCCGAGCTTTTATCTTCTGACTTGGTGCCTTCAGATTCCGTCGCATTGGATTTGATCGCTTTTGCTGCTTTGTCGGCCTTGTGGTACTTGATCTTTGGCTTACCACGCCCTTCGACAACCGAGCGATTAATCACCACCTCATCAACATTTTCAGTCTGCGGTAAGTCATACATCACATCGAGCATGATACGCTCCATGATCGCGCGCAGTGCACGCGCACCGGTCTTCAGCTCAATCGCCTTATCAGCGATCGCGGCCACGGCATCGCGAGTAAAGTGTAGCTTCGCACCTTCCATCAAGAAGAGCTTACTGTATTGCTTGAGCAATGAATTCTTTGTGTTCTGTAAGATATGTTCCAAATCAGAACGACTCAACTCATCGAGCACCGCTACCATCGGCAACCGTCCAATAAACTCAGGTATCATACCGAAGTGCACCAAATCTTCTGGCTGTGTATCGCGGAGCAACTCACTCAGCGGCAGCTCATCCATTCGTTGACTGCGCTGCGTATCAAAGCCCATCGACTTAGAGCCGATGCGCCCTTGGACGATCTTATCAAGCCCGACGAATGCACCACCGCAGATGAAGAGGATGTTTGTAGTATCGAGCTGAATGTATTCTTGGTTTGGGTGCTTACGTCCTCCCTGGGGCGGCACATTACAAACCGTGCCTTCTAAAATCTTTAGCAATGCTTGTTGCACCCCTTCACCAGAAACATCGCGAGTGATCGAAACATTATCTGTCTTACGACCGATCTTATCAATCTCGTCGACATAAATGATGCCACACTCGGCTTTTTTCACATCGTAGTCAGCAGATTGCAGGAGGCGTAGGACGATATTTTCAACGTCTTCACCCACGTAACCTGCTTCAGTCAATGTAGTCGCATCGGCAATCGCAAAGGGCACGTCGAGCATCTTTGCTAACGTACGTGCAAGCAATGTTTTACCAGTGCCGGTCGGACCGAGCAGGAGTATATTGCTCTTCTCCACCTGCACGTCGGCGAACTTGCCATCGAGATCCGAAAATTCTGTTGCGCCTTCAATACGGTCTTCTGAACGCAAGCGTTTGTAGTGATTATACACTGCTACAGCTAGAGCCCGCTTTGCGTAGTCTTGGCTGATAATATGCTGATCCAAGCCCGCCGTAATTTCAGCCGGCCGGAGCATATTGAAAAGACCTCCACCGGAACCTTCAGCGACCTCTGCCTTGCTCACCTCGCCCTCCTCTGGGGCCCCAGAGAGTTCGCGATCAATGATGGTCTTGCAAACAGACACGCAAGAATCGCAGATATGCACATTCGCTGGGCCTGCAATCATCTTACGCACTTCATTCTGCGCTTTACCGCAAAACGAGCAAAAAGTCATCCGTGTGGATTTTGCCATACTAATAAAAATCTCTTATCTGAATTGTTAAGCGCTAGGCTTACTCTCGATCACCTTATCGACGATCCCGTATTTCATCGCCTCCTTGGCGGTGAGATAGAAATCGCGATCCGAATCGGAAGCGATCTCCTCAGCAGTCTTGTTGGTGTGGTGGGCAAGCAGCTCGTTCATCTGCGCACGCCAGCGAAGAATTTCCTTCGCAGCGATCGAGATGTCGGATGTCTGACCTGTAGCACCACCAGTCGGCTGATGCATCATCACACGGCTATTTGGCAGTGCGTAGCGCTTACCTTCAGTCCCAGCAGCGAGTAATAGCGTCGCCATGCTAGCGGCCTGCCCCACACAGTAAGTGACGATATCACACTGCAGGAAATTCATCGTATCGTAAATCGCCATGCCATCCGTCACACTGCCACCGGGGCAATTGATATATAGGCTGATGTCCTTCTTCGGATCATCCATTTGCAAGAAGAGCATCTGCGCAACCACAGCGTTGGCGACGAAGTCATTGATCGGCGTGCCGATAAAAATGATACGATCGCGCAACAGGCGGCTGTAAATATCCCAAGCGCGCTCGGTGCGCCCTTCGCGCTCATAGACTGTAGGTAGTGGAACGTAACTCACGATAATTTATATTAGTAGGTTGATGATGATAGAATAGTGCACAGACCATAGCGGATCTGCCACAGATTATCCAGCGCTTTTAACAAATAAGCTTAAACTTCGACCGTTGCCGCTGCAACTATTTCGCGCTCAGCCTTGTCGAGGATCAGATCCATAGTCTTACCCAGTAGGATTTCGCTGCGCATGTTGTTGATACGACTCTGATCTTTTTGGATTTCCTTCACGATCTTCTCTGGCTTTTCGCCAGACTGCTGTGCTTGCATCATGATCATGCGGCTAAAGTCGTCGTTCTCGGCCTGCACCTTTTCCTTTTCAGCAATCTTACTGAGGATCAGGCGAGACTTGAGACGATCATGCGCGGCCTTACTCGCACCTTCATGGAGCTGCTCCTTGTGGGCTTCAAAATCTGCCTCGGAAGCGCCCTGCTGCATGTTGCGCTGCATAAAGTCACGCAGTACTGCTTCAGTTTCGCTTTCGATCCCGCTTTCTGGGATGGCGAACTCGACACTTGCTAGAAGCTGCTCGGTAATTTGCTGGCGCTCGGCGTTGAGATTTTTCTCCTTCTTTTGGCCTTCGATGTTCGCGCTAATGCGCTCACGCAGCTCAGCTTCATCTTTAACCTGCATGCTCGCGAAGAATGCATCGTCCATTGCTGGCATCACTTTTTCGCGAACTTCTTCTGCCTTCAACGAGTACACGACTGTCTTACCTGCAAGCGCTTCTGGCTTAAAGTCTTCAGCAAATTCCATGGTGACCTCCTTTTCGTCGCCAGCCTGCATGCCAACTACCCCGTCAACAATTGCTTGAACACCCGGAGTGCCTTCTGCGCCAGCTTCTTCCCATGTGACCTTCTGAGAACCGAACATTGGAGTTTCAGGAACGAGATCCGCAACCAGTTCGTCACCGATCTTACCTTCGTAGGAGCAGCGCACGTAGTCGCCCTTCTCAGCAGCCTTCTCAGCTACATTGAACTCAGCCCGCTGGCTGAGCAATTGCTCAAACATCTTCTCGACCTCTTCAGCACTGGCTTCAGTTGGCTCGTTGGTGACCTTCAGGCCTTCGTAAGCTGGGACCTCAAAAGCTTGCAGCACATCGACAGTGAAAGTGATGGTTGCATCTGAACCAGCAGCGATCTCACCCTCATTAAGATCGACGACACCGAAGATTTCGAAGTCGGCCTTCGCGACACCTTCTTGGTGTGCCTTAGAAACGACACGCTGTGAAAGCTCTGACTTCAGCTCCTTGGCGTAGCGCATACGGATCATATTCTCAGGAGCCTTACCAGGGCGGAAGCCCGGGATCTTCGCATCGCGCATGAATTCCTTAATCAGACTCGCCTCGATACTGGCGATTTCTGCGGCAGCGACACTCACGGTGATCGTCTTGCGTGTTTCGTTAATGTCTTGGATGTCGGTTTTAACTGTGCTCATAAAAATAATTGGTATCGCCTGAAATTGGCAGTTCTAGGGAAAAGCGGGTCATAAAAGTGGAAAGTGATTTTTCGGTCAATGCCTATGTTGCCCGATCTAGGCATATCTTGGTCAGGGGTGATTCTTGGTTCGGGGTAAAAGTGCAACACCAGAGTGAAACAGTTGCACATCCGTTTAGTTGTATCGCATAAGATCGAGATGAAACCAGCAATAAAAGGCAGACAATATGCCCCATACTGAAAACCACAGCTGCGCCCCTAGAAGATACCCCCAGTTAGACCCCAGGGCAACGACTCCACAAAAAAGCAGGTCAACAAAGTTGACCTGCTCAGAATTGCGAAATTTTAGAATTACTTGTCGTTATAGGTCTGCCCCGTGTTACTTTCATCACCTACGCCGACTGGAATGCCTCCATCCCCGTTGGTGCTTCTAGAACCACCAACTAAGCCTGCTGTGACAGTCGGAACCGCTGTAACAGTAGGACCCTCTGTGTCAGCAGGGTCTTCTGTGTCAGTAGGGTCCTCTGTGTCGTCATTAGCTATAATTTTAGTGGCAATCACTGGCGGAGGACCACTGACAAGAGCTCGAGCAAGGACTTCCAGAACCACTATATCAGCTACCAGCAGGTTTATACTCGACGCGGAAAAGACAACCGCACTGATCCGCTCGGAAGGAAGCCCCGCGTTCGATGCTTTAACAATAGAAGCCTCGGCAGCTTCCGGTGTCTGCGCTGCTTCCAGTTCGGCTTTGAGGAGCTCCTC
>JBLHTV010000020.1:0-20120 GCA_047627755.1 Lentimonas sp.
CAGCACCCTCACAGGTGACGCTGATCTGATCTTCGATGCGATCTGCACGGATTCATCCCTCTAGCGCAGAGCTGCAATAGACTAACTGTAAAACCAGACACCACTCCCTCATCTTGATGCAATTCGGCACTTGTAATTTTTCAATTATTACCTGAGCTTAAGGCATACAGAAGAACGCCCCAGCCCCGCATAAAGGCACGATTTGTAAACTCCTGCTATTAAGTTCCGATCCTCAAGAAGAATCGGTCATTAGAGAGCATTTGTCCAAAGCAGAGGATGAACGATATGAGGTCTTGCGCATCGATAACATCGATAACCTAGAACAGGTCGACATTAAGCATTCCTACCATGCAGTGCTGCTCGACATGCGCATTGAAACGAGCCAAGCACTTCAGATAATCAAATCAGTCGGCGCAATCAACAGACCAGTCGCGTTGCTCTGCCTGTATCAAAACCATGCGCAACTACGGCAGCAGCAGGAAATCATCCCGCAGGTGGATGACTTCCTGCTCACCGATTCGATGGCCGAAGGAGAACTCACGACGCGCATTTCTAATGCTATCTACCGCCACCACAAAGAGGCGCAACTGTTGTCAGAACAAAACTTACTCAAGCAATTGCTAGAGAATTTACCCGATGCGATCTACTTCAAAAACAAGCAAGGTCGTTTCCTCAAAGTAAGTGAAACAATGAATCAAATCTACGGATTTTCAAATTCGCAGGAGATTATAGGCAAGACCGACTTTGATCTTTTCACTCCAGAACATGCACAACCTGCATACGATGACGAACAAAGCATAATAGAGACTGGTAAGCCCATTATTGGTAAAATCGAAAAAGAGACGATGCACGACGGCCAGATTCGCTATGTTTCTACCACTAAGATTCCTTTACGAGATACGCACAATCAAATCATAGGCACCATGGGAATGTCTCGCTCAGTCACCGAACTGATCGAGGCGCAAGATCAACTCGAACGTGAAGGACGGCTACTCAAGACCATCATCGACTACGCTTTGGCGGGCATTTTCGTCAAAGATAGAAAAGGGTGCTATCTGATCGCTAACCAACGACACCTTCGCTTTCTGGGCGCTTCCTCAACCGATACAGTGATCGGCAAAACACTCTTCGATTTTTTCGATCAGACAGAAGCTGAGGAAATTAATACTAATGATATGGCGATCATGGAAACAGGCGAAGGGATCGAGTATAGGATCGATCATCAGAAGCGTAAGAATACGCCCGACCTGTGGCTGCTAACTAGTAAAGTGCCCTTTTACGACAAAACTGGAAACTGCATCGGCTTAGTCGGGATCTCGCAAGATATCACATCTCAAAAAGAAATTGAATTCAGACTCAAGTCAGTGATCGAAACGCTCGAAACCACTCAGATACAGCTGATCGAAGCCGAAAAGCTGAAAACCGTCGGTCGATTGGCTGCGGGCATCGCACACGAAGTCAAAAACCCACTGGCGGTCGTTACACTTGGAATCGATTTCTTAAAAAAGCAACTAGCCGACTCGAAGGAAATGATAGAGGTGCTCGATGATATGCAGATTGCCGCGAATAAAGCCAACCATGTCATATTCGAACTGCTCGACTACTCATCGCCTCACGAAATTAGTATGGTGCCGAAGAGCATCAACGAGATCATTGAACACGTGCGCACATTTATGCGCCATAATTTCAACGAGGCCCAGATCGAACTACATTTGGAACTAAGCGCAAACCTAGCGGCCGTGTTGGTAGATACCAAAAAAATGGAGCAGGTCTTCATCAATCTGTTTCTAAACGCAATCTCGGTCATGCCAAAAGGAGGGAAGCTAACCGTCAGTAGTCACAATGAAACGATGCAACAAGCAGGCTCTAACGTATCCAGCCAAATGACCGAATGCTTTCGAATCGGGGAGCAAATTGTAGTCATCGAGGTCAAAGACACCGGCATTGGACTCTCCACCGCAGCACTTGAAAAAGTATTTGATCCTTTCTATTCCTCCAAATCGACAGGTAAAGGCACTGGCCTCGGACTCTTCGTGACCCGAAATATAGTTGATCTGCACCGCGGATTGATTACACTAGAAAATAGAAAATTAGCATCGGGCGTATGCGCTCGGTTGATATTTCCCACTACCTCAAAAAATGAAAGCGAAGACTGCAAATACCCCCAGAATTGAACCATGCCGAGTCCTCTTAGTCGATGACGAGGCCTCGTTTACACGTATGGTTAAACTCAACCTAGAAGCATCAGGTAAATACGCCGTGCGCGTTGTCAATGAGAGCCCCATGGCTCAACAAGTCGCCAACGAGTTTAAGCCGGAGATCATTTTATTGGACGTCGTCATGCCCGAAGCTGATGGCGGCGATGTTGCCGTTCAACTTCGTCAACATGCAATCACCCAGGACACACCCATTATTTTTGTCTCTGCCATGGTCTCACTTAAAGAATCCGGCAGTGGCTTTTATGAAAGTGGCGGTGAACACTTCCTAGCCAAACCAGTGAGCACCGAACTCCTTTCCAGCTCCATTGATAGCGTCCTAGCCAAACGCGTGTAGCCATCACAAGTTGTGCCGCGAAGTCATCGACAAAATAATGAAGTCGATCAGAGCGAACTCTAAGGCATGATCACTATAGTCGAAAACCGGAATTGACCGAAGGTAAACAATCTCGCAAACGAACTCAGCAACGGGTTTAAGCGTTATTCTCAGTACCGTATTCGCAGCAAGCAAGCGCGACAGAAATCGCGATGATCAAAAACAGCGGCAGCTGTATTTGCACCGCGACAACGCTGAGTGTCACCTCCTTGCTGTTCTGGAAGATCAGCACCATCACTAAGGTCAACAAGGCCGAACCGAAAATGATGCGACTGTTCTACTTAGTCAGTTTTATCCCTAAATTTTGAGCACAATAAAGTGATTCATTCCCTTGTGCCAAATATACAAATGGTTCTTGCCGACTTGAAGTTGTGCCTCAAACGCCTCGGTTGTTGTCACTGCTACGCCATTCACTTCAAGAATTACCATTCCACGAGCTATGATATCCGCATACTGAGATTCGGGCAGCACGTCACTGATTAGCACGCCATCAATTTCATCTGGCAGAGAGAATTCTTTGCGTATGCCCTTATCAATCACCTGCAGTAGTACGCCATCGAGAACGCCCTGCTCCAAATCAGCACTTGCAACTGAGCCACTCAGGCTGCCTAGCACCACCGGTAACGTTAGCGTCTCATTTAGACGCACCAAAGTGACTTCCACTTCACGCCCTGGACGCATTTGCGAAACTACCAGTCGCAGTTGTGGTGCTGATTCGATCACGACAGCATCGACTTTCAAAATAATATCTCCGTGACGTATTCCGCCTTGATCTGCCGGCGAGCCAATTTGTACTTGGTTTACCAAAGCACCACGCGTAGATGGCAAGTCAAAGGCGTCTGCCAAGTCTGGGGTCAAGTTCACCGGGATCAATCCGAGCAAGCCCCGTGGCACTTCGCCTGACTCAATCAGATTCGTCACCACATTCAGCACCATGTTGGACGGAATCGCGAAGCCGATGCCAATACTCCCCCCCGTACTGGAGACTATCGCAGTGTTAATCCCAACCAACCGGCCCGCAGCATCGATCAATGCGCCGCCAGAATTCCCCAAATTCACTGACGCATCGGTCTGGATGAAATTCTCGTACGCACCAGGTCCGAGAATACCAGACGAATCACGCCCGAGCGCAGAGATGATTCCACGCGTAGCGGTCAGGCCGACGTCCAATGGATTTCCAATCGCAAATACAATATCGCCGACGCGCAGCTTGCCACTATCGGCAATCTTCACAATCGGCAGTGCCTCGTCGGGCTCGATTTTCAAAATTGCGACGTCAGTCTTCTCATCCGAGCCGATCAGTGTCGCCACATACTCAATACCATCACTTAGACGCACACGAATCTCATCTGCCGCTTTGCCATTTTGCACTTGCACCACATGGTGATTTGTCACGATGTAACCATCCTCTGAAATAATCACCCCAGAGCCCACCCCGACACGCCTGAGGCGCTCTTTTTGATCGGGCTCGGTGCCTGGCAGTGGTCGCCCCCACTGGCGAAATAAATCCTGAATGCTTTGCGGCGCTCGCTGGTAATACAGCGACTGAACAATCTGCGACGAATACACCGCCACCACCGATGGCGTCGCCTTCTCCAGCACATCGGCATACGAGACGACTGGCACTTCCCCGATCGCGCTTACCGCCCTGGAGTCTTCAATAACTCGAAGCTTCGGGTTTTTTTCTGCCGCAGAAAGTGAGGCGACTAGGATACCACTAAACAATAGAAAGAAGGAATATTTCATATAAAGAGTTGGATTGATGTGTTCAATAGAAGTCAAACAGCTCGGCTCCGCAAGTTCAACGCATCGAAAAAGAACGCGCGACGGCATAAGAGACCGGCGCATCTTTAGACCTGTATTTACTAAAAAAGATGCAATAATTCCTGATTTTAGAAAAAGGCAGCAGTCAGTGGCTCAAGAAAAGACGATTATCTTAGGTAGTTAAGCTCTAAAAGTGAAACGTCGCCCGCATCAACTTTTTGAATCAATTAAATTCGTCCCCTTAACGCTAATCAATACTCGGGTTTAATCTTCGACTACCTTAACAATTGAAAGAGTTACTTGCTTTGCAGCCTAAACAATTAGGCCCCCGAATGAAAACCTCTCTCAGCGCAATTGAACAATTGCTAAAAATCTCATCGTGGATGACGAGCCTCGCAATCTGTAATTAGTGGGTGAAATATTACGCCTAGAGGGCATGCCCGTCATTTTTTCCATATAAACGAGGCCATAGAAATCACCAGAAAACAACAACCCGCACTCATCCTACTGGATATCATCATGCCAGGGCTAGATGGCCCAACGGGGTACAGAATAATCAGCTCTAACAAAGAGCTATCCATACTAGTCAGGTAGTACTGCTGAGCTGCCTTTCAATGAACTTAATTTCCATCGCATCACCTACCCGCGCTTAATGGGCCCGCATAAAAGCCTTGATTGCTGCCGGAGTCGGCTCGACTGCATACTTCACAATCTCGCGGGCTTTCAACGTCTCCAATGATGGATGTGTTGAATCTTGTCCGATCGATTCCACAATCGTATCTGGGAATTTAGCTGGATGCGCAGTCGATAGGACGAGCTGCGGGCCATCGAAATCACCAGTAAACCCACAGGCAGTGTGCGGATCGGCTACATAGCCGTATTGCTCATAGACACGCTTGATGATCGCACCGATCTCAGCGTCGTCCGTGCGCGAGCTGCTAATGCCGTCAGACTTAAAGTCTTCAAACACGTATTTACCCGTTTGCTTAAAGGTGCTGATCACTTCGCGCACCTTTGCGGAATCGCAATCTTCCGCGTAATATAGGAAGCGCTCAAAATTGGAAGCAACCTGTATGTCCATCGACGGAGCCAAGCTCGGTGCGACCTCATCCAGCTGGTAAATGCCGGTTTGGAAGAGTCGGTGCAGAATATCGTTTTGATTGGTCGCCACGCGGAAACCTTTGATCGGCACACCCATGCGCTGCACTAACCAACCAGCTAAGACATTACCAAAGTTACCCGTCGGCACCACGAAGGTGACGTCCTCTCGGATCTCCGCTGGTAAACGAAAGAAGGCAGAGACATAGTACACGCACTGTGCCAAGATCCGAGCGAGGTTGATCGAATTAACCGCAGAGAGGCCGACTTCAGCCGCGAACGCACGATCCTCGAATACAGTCTTCAGCGCCGCTTGCGCGTCATCAAAACTGCCCTTGATTGCCAGAGGGAACACGTCGCCCGCCCCAGTGCAAGTCATCTGCCGCTCCTGCAGTGGCGACACACGGCCATCGGGATATAGGATAAAAGTCTTCACTCCAGTCTTACCAAGTAACCCGTGAATCGCAGCTGCACCGGTATCGCCAGAGGTTGCGCCCAGCACAGAGATCGGATTTCCAGTACGAGCGATCTGCGCTTCGTAAAGATTACCTAGAAATTGCAGGGCAAAGTCTTTAAACGCCAAAGTCGGGCCATGAAACAACTCTAGGACGAACAGATCGTCGCTCAGTTTTTTAATTGGTGCGATATCCGCATGATCAAATTTTGTGTATGAACGCTCGACGATACTCTTTAACTCGGCACGGTCGATATCAGTGGCAAACACCGCCATAAAGGCTTCGCACAGCTGAGCATAACTGAGCGACTCCCAGTCTTTGAGAAAAGGCGCTAGGTCAGGCAGTGTCGCGGGTAGATACAGGCCACCGTCCGGTGCCAGCCCTTGGGCGATCGCCGTCGAAAAAGAAACAGGAGGCACTTGGCCACGTGTGCTGATGTATTTCATGGCAATAGAGTTCTGAATTCAGCGCAAAAGAGTCAATCTACAATTGAGCATTGCAATGTAGCGCGTCTGACTTTCCGTATCAACACAGCCAGCGGCATTCTCGAAATATAAAGACGTCTAGGGGTTAAATAGGAGCATCTGCTCAAGCGCAAAGTTTCTGGACCTTCACCTCAACGGCGGCTCCACGGTAAAGACGCTATCGTCATTGAGCTGAAGAGCCTCAGCGCTGATTCCATCAAACTGATTGCCAAAGCCACGGCCTTGATCGAGACGGGGCAGTCGCCCTCACACGCCTGCGATGTCGCAGAATATTTGCTCAAAGGCGGTGATCGCATTTTCCATCAGCTTGAGATCGAAGCCCTCGTCTGGCGCGTGCAAATTATCAATCGGTGTAAACAGGCCAATCATCAAGGCATCCAATCCCGCGCGTTTATTAAAATCAGCAATCACTGGAATGCTGCCCCCCTCACGCAAATAAATCGGCGCATTGCCGAAGCATTGCTTAATCGCACGATCCGCAGACTTGAAAGCACGTGCCAAGGCTGCCGGTTGATCTGCCGGTGTATTTGGGCGCTCCGGCGGCACTGCAAGATAGGCTTCTGCCACTGGGCCACGACGCACATTCAGCGTCACACCTGCGGGGCACAGCGCTTCAATTGCAGCGACGACTTGATCCTGTGTCTTGTGCGGATCTTGATTCGCAACTAAGCGGCAAGTGACTTTAGCAAATGCCTCGCTGGCGATTACTGTCTTCGAGCCTTTGCCCTGATAACCACCTCCGATACCATTAAATTCAAGCGTCGGGCCAAAGCGCACGGCTTCGAGCGGCGAGAGTCCGTTGGCTGGGTAAAATGCCGGCACATCGAGCATCGCCTGATAGCTCTCGGCGGTTTCTGGATAGCGTTTTAATTCTTCGCGTTCCCACTCCAAAACCGGCAGCACGTCGTCGTAAAACCCAGGCACATTCACACTGCCATCGGGATTGTGTAGCGCCGCGCAAATTTCCATCAACGCTTGTAAGGGATTATAGACCGCGCCGCCATGGATACCGGAATGCAAGTCACTCTTCGGCCCACGCACTTTAATTTCCAAATCAACTAGGCCGCGCAACGCGGTGGTAATAACCAGCTGCTCGGCATTTGGGCTACCGGTATCAGAGACAAGGATAAAGTCTGCCTTAGAGATGCGCTCGGCATACAAATCAAAAAACTTCGGCATGCTCGGGCTGCCAATCTCTTCCTCCCCTTCGATCACATAAGTAATGTTGAGTGGCAGATCTGGATGCTTCGCCAACACACGAGCAAGTGCCGACATATGAACGATTGTCGGTCCCTTGTTATCCGCAGTGCCACGACCATAAATACGCCCCTCACGCACCTCAGGTTCAAACGGGGCACTGGACCAGAGCTCAAACGGATCTGCAGGTTGCACATCGTAGTGCCCGTAGATTGCAATATGCGGCCACGCCGGATCACCGAATCGTTCTGCAAGAAGAATCGGGTGCAGCGCGGTCTCCACTACTTCGACTGTGAAGCCAATCTCCTCTAGCAGGCCAGTGGCATATTCACGCGCGCCCTTCAAGCCCTCCGCATACGCGGGGTCCGTCGAAACGGAGGGAAAACGAATATATTCTTTAAGAGCTTCGATTGGGTCTAACATGCGACCTAATTTGCGGTGTCCCTCTCTTAGGTCAAGTGAGCACATTGAAATTACATGCCCCGCGAGCTAAACTCAGGCGCTTCAATCATTTGTAGCGAGTGGTTTATACCGCGATTCCGTGGGTATGCTGACCTGCGCCACAACACTTACTCACCCTCGCCCAAGGCCCACTTTAAATATGCTGGAGCTACTTGCTCAGCGCGCACGACGACCCACTCCGGCACATCGTAGGGGTGCTGCGCTTCGATATATGCGAGTAGTTCGGCACTACGCGCTGCAGCGAACTTCACCATCAGCCGCCATTCCCTCGTAGACTGAACTGCACCTTCCCAAAGATAGACCGACTCCACACACGCATCAATCTGCACACAAGCGGCAAGCCTTGTCGTCACCAAACCATTGCCGAGGCGCCGAGCGGCGGCTTCAGAATCCACCGTCGTCCAACCGATTAACAAAGTGTCATGCATGGTTTGATTCAATAATTTTGATTTTAAATAAACTAGCGGTGATCCCAAGGCAACTTGACCTGCACAGGTTTGTGATCCCACACCTCGAAAGGCTCAAAGATCTTACCGGGATTGAGAATTCCCTTCGGGTCGAGCGCATCTTTGACCGCTCGCATCGCAGCGATCTCAGCCTTGCTGTGCTGCAGTTCCATGAACGGTGCTTTCGCCAAACCCACTCCATGCTCGCCGGTAATGACGCCGCCTAGATCGACCACTTTCTGCATGAGCTTTTTAATGCCGACCTTCGCCTTGACTGCATCTGCAGCATTTGAGCGATCATACATGATATGCACATGCAGGTTGCCGTCACCGGCGTGGCCGAAAGTCGGCGTAGCCAGGCCGATCTCTTTCTTCAACGCGATGGTATATCGGATAAGCTCTGCTTGCTTTTGAATCGGCACCACGACGTCTTCATTTAGTTTGGTATCGGCAATCGAGAACATCGATTGTGAACAGGTGCGTCGCACCTGCCACAGCGCTTCGGCCTTGGCTTCGGTGCGAGCCTCACGATGCGCCAGCGCGCGGCTTTCCATGAACTCTAGTAATTGGGCGCGTTGCTCGCGCACCTCAGCTGGACGTCCATCCACTTCGATCAATAGAATCGATGCGCGCGGACAATCGTCGAAAATTAAATTACCGGTGTAGCGCTCCGCACACGTCACTGATTGACGATCGAGGAATTCGAGAATGGACGGATTGAGCCCGGCATCGAATAGAGCCACCACGGCCTTGAGTGCCGCCGCTTCGGACTTGAACGCGAACATGCCAGTCCAGCGCTTTTGGGGTTTCGGTATAAGCTTTAAGGTCGCGGCAGTGATCACGCCCAGAGTCCCCTCTGAGCCAATCAACAAATCCCGAAGATTCAGACCAGACACGTATTTCTTCAGTGCGAGGCCCAGTTTAAAAGAACTGCCATTGGCATAAAAACCTTCGAGCCCGAGCACATAGTCGCGGGTCACACCATACTTCACGCACCTCAGACCACCTGCATTGCAGGCAATATTGCCGCCGATAGTGGAGTATTTCTTCGACGACGGGTCTGGCGGATAAAACAGACCCACCGCTTCGACTTGATCTTGTATTTGGGAAGTAATCGCGCCCGCTCCAACCGTCACCATGCGAGACACCGTATCGATGTTAATGTCATCGAGTGCCGAGACATCTAGGACCCAGCCTCCGTGCAGGGGCACAGTCGAACCTGTCGCAGACGAACCGGCACCTCGGGCAGTCACGGGAATCGTATATTTATGAGCGAGCTTGAGCACCGCGCCAACCTCGGTAGCGGTTTGCACTTTCACCACCGCATCAGGCAAAAACGAAAGACGCAGGTTATCTAACGACGCATCAAAGCAACTTTTTTTATCCACAAAGACACGTCCCGGCAGTTTGCGTCGCAAGGCCTTTATTGCCGTTTGGCTGGTGAGCTTATTATTACTCTCTATTTTCCGACTAGGTTGATCATTCATAACATCTACAGGTTATAATTGATATTACAGTGAATTCAACCACATCTGTGCGGAACAGTCGTACGGATGAGCAACTCCCAATGTGCCGAGAACTTTTTGGCTAAAATGTACGACCCTTGGTTTTCACCATTTGAATTTATTAAAATGGGAGGTACGCCTTCTGCGTATTGATTAAGTCTACTTTTATCAGTATCTATAGCAATGCGCACACTCTAGCTTAGCCCGTTATAGTTAGTGTTCCTTCAGTTAGCTGTAACACCTTTGTAATCTTGTTTTAAAGCGGGCATCCGAGCAGCTGCCCTATCATTAACGCCCCTTTGCTAGGTGCAAACAGCAAGCAACTGCATATCCAGTTCGATAGTTAAACGCGCGCCAAGTCGATCCTCCAGATTCTCGGCATACATTTTGCCACAATGCAGCTCAGCGATCTCCTCACCGATTGCGAGACCGAGTCGCGTACTAGTCATATTGCCAGTCGGCGGCACCGACGCCTTTCTGAAATGAGTAAACAACTTATGCATTTCACCCTCCGAAATCCCGAGCCTTCATGTTCGATAACTATTTTAAAGATCCCGTTCACTTGCTCGAATAAAAGAGCAAAAGGGCGAATACTTGCCCGCATTGCTTAACAAGTTGTCCATCCAGCGACGGAATTGAGTCTTATCGAGCACGAATCCACTGCCCTCAAAGTCAAACAAAGGGACTCCTTACGCAATATTCGCTGACGCTTTAATATTGCACCTGAGCGGCCCCTTCGCATTTTCTTACCGCTATGCTTCAAGCTGGTATCGTAGGTCTCCCCAATGTGGGCAAAAGTACACTATTCAACGCTCTTACGCGCACACGTAAGGCGGAGTCGGCAAACTATCCGTTTTGCACGATCGACCCGAACGTGGGCGTCGTTCAAGTGCCGGATAGCCGCCTAGAGCCTCTGCGTGAGATCTCCAAGACGAATAAGGTCATCCCAGCGGCGATTGAGTTCGTCGACATTGCCGGTCTCGTCGCGGGTGCCAGCAAGGGTGAAGGCTTGGGCAACAAGTTCCTCGCCAATATTCGTGAGGTCGATGCCATCGTGCACGTGGTGCGCTGTTTCGATGACGACGACATCATCCACACCATGGCCAGCATTGATCCGCTCCGTGATATCGAAATAATCAACACTGAGTTGATCCTCGCCGACATCACCTCACTAGAGGGCCAACAAGACAAGCTCGTCAAGAAAGCGCGTGGCGGCGACAAGGAAGCGGCCGAGAACGTCGCACTCATCGAGCGCCTCCTCCCACACCTTAATGAGACCAAGCCCGCGATCACACTCGATCTATCGGAAGACGAGCACGTCGCGCTCAAGCGTCTTTGCCTGCTCTCTGCCAAACGCGTACTCTATGCCTGCAATGTTGCCGAGACAGACCTCGCCGACTACTCAGGCAATGCCTACGTCGCAGCCGTCGAGAAATTTGCCCACGAGCACCACGGTGCAGGCACTTGTGTCGTTTCAGCTTCCGTCGAAGCCGAGCTAATCGACTTTGACGACGAAGAAGCCTCAGAGTATCTCGAATCACTCGGCGTACAGGATTCCGGCGTGTCGCTCCTCATTCGTGCGACCTACGATCTGCTCGGCCTCGCTTCCTACTTCACTGCGGGCGTACAAGAAGTGCGTGCATGGACTTTCAAAAAAGGCATGAAAGCACCGCAATGTGCTGGTGTCATTCATACCGACTTCGAATCAGGTTTCATCAAAGCTGAAGTGGTCGCCTACGACGATTTGATCGAAGCAGGCAACGTTGCCAAAGCACGCGAAGCAGGCAAATACCGACTCGAAGGCAAAGAATACGAATTTAAAGACGGCGACGTGACACTCTTCCGCTTCAACAAGTAAGCGACTTCTCGATTTCGCACGGCCGCTTCATTTCCACTCAGGCTAATCATTGCGATTAGCCGGAGGAATAGAAAAGTCCGTATAGTTGACTAAACCGAAACTTACTTAAATGTTTTTGTAATTATATGACCTCGCGAATCCACTACTATAACCTTCAACGCCTGCCACTTATATTGGCCGGCATCGCAGCACTCTGCCTGAGCGGTTGTGATCAAGCTAAGCCCGTGACCTACCAAATTCCGAAGGAGCAACGCGCCGACACGGTGCCAACGATGGCAGCCGCAACCGCGCCCGAAAAGAGCGACCCAAGTAAGATGAATGTGCTGCCTGGCATGCAACAAGCGGCCAACGAAGCTGGTGAGGTCAAATTCACCACTCCTAGAGGCTGGGAAAACCTCGCCGCAAGTGGCATCCGTAAGGCGAACCTCAAAGTCACCACCGACACTGGCAGCGCCGAAATCACTATCCTCACGTTCCCTGGCGATGTCGGTGGACGCCTCGCCAACATTAACCGCTGGCGCGGTCAAGTCGGCCTCGAAGCAGCCACGGACGAAGACTTGCCTGCCTTTACTACAAGTTATGACATCTCAGCACACCGCGGACTCTACGTGCGTCTGGAAGGCGAAACGCAAAGCATCCTCGGCGCACTCCTGCCCTTCCATGGCAGCACCTGGTTTGTCAAAATGCTAGGCGACACTTCCACCGTGCTTGCCAACGAAGCATCCATGAAGCAGTTTCTCGATTCGATCCAAATCGAAGACCACGCTCACTAAATCATGAAAGCGTTGCTTCAATTCTTTGCATCACTGCGGCTCACTGTCGTCCTGCTCTCTTTGTCCATGGTGCTGATTTTTTTTGGCACACTCGCACAAGTCGAAACTGGCATCTGGAAAACTCAGAAGGACTACTTCGAAAGCGCCCTAGTGGTCTGGGCTTACCCCGAAGCATGGATCGCATACGATAAACTCTTCTGGCTGCGCATTCCGATGCCTGGTGGCTACCTGCTCGGCGGCATGCTGCTGGTCAACCTCATAGCCGCCCACGTCACTCGGTTTACATTAAGCGCCAAGAAAGCCGGCATCTTCCTGATCCACATCGGACTGATCCTGCTACTCATTAGCGAGTTGCTGACCGACGTGCTGTCTGAAGAAAGTCAAATGCCCGTCGATGAAGGCGCCAGCAGTAACTACTCTCAAGAATATCGCAACAACGAGCTCGTGTTGATTGACCGAGCGGACCCCGATTTCGACACCGTACACAGCATTCCCATTGCATTGCTCAAACCAGGTAAAACGGTCCTCGTGCCAGATAGTCCGCTGACCATCCGCACCATCAGCTACTACCCAAACGCACAAATCGGCCGCGCCAAAGAAGGTTCCGCACCAGTCGATTCTCCCGCCAACCAAGGTGTCTCCGTCAAGATGAATGTCGTCGTCACACCGACTGCGGTTACGTATGCGGAGAATGAGATCAACACCGCCACTGCTTACGTCGAAGTGCTCGGCCCCGAGGGTTCACTCGGCATCTGGTTGGTTTCAAATGTGATCGACGATCGCTTCCCACAGCAATTAGTGACTCTCGACGAACAGAGTTGGGAAATTGCCCTCCGCCTGAAGCGCGACTATTATCCATTCGAAGTCGAGCTAATCGATTTTTCCCACGAGAAATACCCTGGCACCGATATTCCTTTCAACTACTCCAGTGAAATCATGGTGCGCCACAACGATACCACCAAAAATCAAAAAGCGCTGATCTATATGAATCACCCACTGCGCTACGAAGGCCTGACTTTTTATCAAGCCTCTTTCGCCAACGACGATCTCACCTCGATCTTCCTAGTCGTGCGTAATCCAGGCTGGGTACTGCCCTACGTCAGCGTACTGCTAATGGGTGTCGGCATGCTCGTCCAATTCGGCATGCATTTCTTTAAATTCCTCAAAAAACGCGCCACCACCTAATGAAGAGATTCGCTTTCACTCTGATCCTAATTATCGCTGCGCTCATCGTCGTATCGGGATTCAAGCCAGCCACCAACCCTTCGGACTTTGATATAGCCAGCTTCTCCGAGTTGCCGGTGCAAGTCGGCGGCCGCATCAAACCGCTCGACTCAGTTGCCCGTAACACGCTGCTGGTGCTCGCTGCTCGTCAAAAAGTCATCACCCCCGAAGGCGTGACACTCAGTCCGATCGAGTGGTTCATGGATCTGACAATGCGTCCTGAAGTGGCCGACACCTATCGCGTGTTCAAAATCGAGTTTCCAGACGATCTTGGCATCGCAGGTCTCGCACAAAAAGGCCAACGTCACTACGCCTTCAATGATCTACTGCCGCACTTCGATGAGATCATGCGGCTCTACAAGGAGATCAACTCTGAACCGAAAAAACGTAGTCCCTACGAACAACAAATCGCCGATCTGAGCAATGGCCTCACGCTCTACCATCGGGTAATGCACTCCCTGCACCCAATCGGCCCCCCGGAGCGGCTTGATCGACTCGTCGATGAATATAAGAGCTATATTAGCAGCATCGCACCAGGACTCGTGGCCCTGCGTCAACAGCAAGCGGGTGAGGACTACGATGCCGATCTGCTCAGTCAATTCATTCAATTTGGTGACGATTATTTAACACTTTCGAAGACCGCCCATTTGCGTGTCGTGCCGCCAATCGCTCCCGTTGATCCACTCGACGACTGGAAAAATATCGGCTTGGAATTACTCGACGTAATGAGTGGCGATGACCTCAGCCCTTACGTCACCAGCTACGCCAGCCTGACGATGTCATATCGACTGGATCAAGCCGACATGTTCAATCAAACCGTCGAAGAATTACGCCAACGCTTTATCGGTGATTTCCCGGACGATATTAATCGTGTGCACTTCGAGCGCCTCTTCAATCAAGCACAGCCGTTTTACCTTTCGATGCAGCTCTACGTGCTGATCTTTCTGATCGTCTGCATCTCATGGCTCCGCTGGTCTGCGCCGCTTGCCAAGGCCGCATTCTGGGTACTATTGCTAGCCTTTACTATACACACCTTAGGGCTGTTCGCTCGCATGTACATCCAAGAGCGCTACGGTGTTTTTGTGACGAATCTCTATTCGTCTGCAGTGTTTGTCGGCTGGGGTGCTGTGCTACTTGGTGTGATTCTTGAAAAGTTTTATAAGAACGGGGTCGGCGCGGCAATGGCTTCGCTAGTCGGTTTCTGTACGCTCATCATTGCGCACCACCTAGCCATGAGTGGCGACACACTTGAAATGATGCGCGCAGTGCTCGACTCTAATTTTTGGTTAGCGACGCACGTTACTGTAATCACGTTCGGTTACTCCGCGATGTTTTTCGCCGGCGCACTTGGACTGATCTTTATTGTGCTCGGGCTATTCTCCAAGCGTTTCAGTAAAGAATCGGCCAAATCCATCGGCAGCATGGTGTATGGCGTCACCTGCTTTGCCACATTGTTTAGTCTGGTTGGCACCATTCTCGGTGGTATCTGGGCCGACCAATCCTGGGGTCGCTTCTGGGGCTGGGATCCGAAAGAAAATGGTGCGCTAATGATCGTGATTATGGGTGCCATCGTGCTACACGCACGCTGGGGTGGGATCGTGAAAGAGCGTGGCCTCATGGCTTTGGCGATTTGTGGTGGTATCGTGACTGTGTGGTCATGGTTCGGCACTAATCTACTCGGCGTTGGCCTACACGCCTATGGATTCACCAGTAGTGGTTTCTGGTGGATGATCGGTTTTGTCGCCAGCCAGATCTTTTTCATCGGCTTGTTGTACTTACCTTGGCGCTACTGGCGCAGTGCATTTGGCGAAGATAAGAACCGCCGCGAACGCAAAGCCCTCCTCATCGCTGCACAAGAGAGCGAAAAAGCTTAATCTGCGCGCCCACGAGGCGATAAGCTCACCGTAGTCGCATCTGAGTGGGCATCAAATAGCGACTTAAACAGCATACGATTCGACCGCATTTTATCGAATGCTATGGTGTCATGTAGCGTGCCATCAAAGTAGAGTTCATAGCCCATTGGCAGGCGAGGGGATGCCCCGGCTTCAGATGGCGAAAAGTGCATTTCTAGACTCACTAAATCCGTTCCTCTCAGAACTTGAGTTCGACGATAGACTTCCTCATGGCTCTGCAGATCGATATAATGATAAATTAGGAACGGCAATAGCCCACGACTCACGATCACCGCACAAGCGCGACCTTGCCATTGCTCGTCAGATGAATGCTCCAACACCGATTTTAGACCAGATTCAGCTGCCCCAAGGGATTGATAGCTCCACGCTAGGTGCGCAAGCGAACTCTCAAACAATGCCACTCGCATGAAGAATTCGACTTCGTCTCTGCTTAAATTTAGCAAATTCGGCTTAAACCATCCTAATTGTCCATTATAACCAAACTCTGAGGTATGCTTGAAGCCAATACCCTCTGTTTTTAATGAATACAGATTGGGGCGACGCGCCATCATAATTAATCCACAGGTCACAGCTGTTGACGACGCCGTTCCATGTACAATCAAAGAATCTACCTTACTAAGCCGTGTTGCCTCTAAATGTTTTTCCAATAGGGTCACTAATGAAGACTGCGACGACATCTTGCTATTTGACTGATTCACGCGATGGCGGACATTCGGCTCCGCCACCATTGCAGTCGGTGTTGCAGCTGGTGTTGCAGCTGGTGTTGCAGCTGGTGTTGCAGCTGGTGCAGGTGTAGCAGCTGTTGCAACGATGGGCATACTGCCAGCCAGCAACAAATAATACAGCAGTCCGACGACACCCCCAACGACAATCGTTACTGTCCCAACTACAAAAAGCACAGTTCGCTTAGGGAATTGTTCCCCCAGAATATCAATATATTGCGATGATCTCATTCTAGGAATATTATTTTGGGGAAAGGGTTAGGGTAACTTTTTTCGATTCTTATAAAGTCGGTTGCAATACGAAGAAAAGCATTGGTGCACAACGCTACAGAGATATTCATTCATTCACAAAAGCCAGCAGCTTCGAATCAGGAACTACGGGTAATTAGCCGCCATTTTCCTGACGCTCCATCTCAGCAAGCTCTTCTTGAGCCTTGGCAACGCGCGCCTGTGCTTCTTGGATGCGCTTCGCTCGGGCTTGAGAATCCTCATAGGCCTTTTTCTTCACGGCCAACTCTGCTTCGAGGCGCGCTGCCTCACGCTCTGCCGCGCTGACATCAGATGTGGTTGCATTACGCGCAATCTCATCACGCACCTTTTTCGCCTCCAAGGCCTGGATTTCTTCTTCCAGCTTCACCTGAGCTTGTGCTTCTTGATCGTACTCATATTGCCGCTGAGCCTCAGCGGCTGCAAGTTCCTCCTTATTCCTGTCATACTTAGTACCACCCAAGCCACCCAGTGCAGCACCCGCCGCCGCACCCACGGCCACATTCGCCCCACTGCCGTCGCCAAGTTGGGACCCAATCACAGCGCCCAAAATCGCACCAGCCGCAACACCGACATTACGCCCAGTATTGCCACTATTTGAAGATGAGCATCCGCTAAAAAGCAACGCAGCGCATAAGAGAAAAGGAATGAGTGTAGCTTTAAACATAACTGCACACTATTGTGCAGTAAGGAAATTGCAATATCGAGAATAAATCACAGGATGAGTCAGTAAATAACGCCACAGGCCAAGTCGATACGACTCCGAAATCACCAATTCCTTCATCTATTGCCTAGGCAGCGCACCGCGATCTCCCTCCCACAATACAACACCTATGAGTTTACGAAATCCCGAACGTGGCCTCTTCTCGGTCAAAGGCCTCATTTTTAGCCTCGGCCTGATCGCCTCCTTTATTTTTGTCGGCGTGCTCTACGGCGGGCTGATCCGACCAGCTGCAGATAAAGCCGCACTCGCACAAAGCTATGGCGTCGAGGGTGCCAGCTCATCCTCTGGAATCTTCGTGATTCTTAAAGATTACGAGCAACAAGTCTGCATCTCCCTCTTTCTCTGGGGCATCATGATCCTCGTCTATAAGTTCATCCTCGTTCACTCCGAAGCTACCGCCCTCGGACGCTTCGCTCCTGAGAGCGAAGGTATCGACGCCGAACCAGAAGTCGATCTACTCAGCGGCTCACGCAGTATCTCCCGCGAACGCGCAGGTAAGCTATCCGACGAAATCGACGAAAAGAGCGCGCGCCCCGATCTTAAAAATAAAATCCTCCCCTACGTCATGGCCCGTGGTCTGGAGCGCTACCACTTGACAGGTAACGTGCCCGAAACCACCGAGACCATCATGGGCCGACTCGAAGTTGCCTCCGAACAACAGGAAAGCGAACTGTCCATGCTTCGCTATCTGGTTTGGGCAATCCCATCCATCGGCTTTATCGGCACTGTCCGAGGCATCGGCGTCGCCCTGCACCGTGCGGACGAAGCCCTGCAAGGCGACATCTCCGGCGTCACCAACGCGCTCGGCGTCGCCTTCAACTCGACCCTCGTCGCTCTGATCATCAGCATCGTGCTGATGCTGCTGATCCATCTGCTGCAAAGCGGACAGGAGGGCCTCATCCTGCGCGTCCAGACCTTCTGCCGCGAGCAAATCATCGATAAACTCTATGACCGCGACGAAGAAGAAGCCGAAATCGAGATTAAGATTAAAAATGCCCCCGACCTGCCTCGCTTGCAAAAAGGCACTACTCTCAACTAGGCTTAGTTCCTCTTATTTTAATTAGACATTGCATCGATGAAACGCCGAGACGCACAAAGCTCCGCACTGTCGTTTATCGACTGCATCTGTTGCGGTTTCGGTGCTGTATTATTGCTTTTCATTCTGACAGCAAAGAGTCAAATCGTTCAGTCGCAGGAAGACGCCACACAATCACTCGCCGCTGAAGAGACTCTGCAACAAGCAATCGAGGCAGCTGAGACCAAACAAAAATCTCTCGACAAAGACATTGCCGCACTTGATCCGCAACCTGATGCCAATGCCACCAGCGTCGCAGAGCTTGCCGCCGAGCAAGAGCGCCTCGCCAAAGTCATCGAAGATCAAACCAAGGCACTAGCCACACTCGATACCAAAACTGAAACCGTCGATGCCGTGGCAGGTCTCGATCGTCCATCCGCCGACCAGAGCTACTTATCCGGACTGCGCCTTAGGGGGCCACGTGCCATTATTCTGCTCGAAAACTCCGGCAGTATGCTCGCCGTAGACGCTAAGAGCGCCCTCGAAATCATCCGTACCCGCGGCGGGACCAACGCCGCAAAATGGCTACGTGCAAAAGCCGCCGTGCGTGCCGTCATCGCCGCGATACCAAAGGGCACCAAAGTCGCGATCTTGCAGATGAATGAAGCCACCTCGGCTGTATCCGGCAGCGCCGCGAGTCCCTACATCGACCCTTACGACAATAGCGCCCTACTCACCACACTCGAGCGACTCGACGCACTCGAAGCCTCCGGCGGCGCCGATCTATCTAAAGCTCTGAGCACCGTCCGCAGTCTCAAAGAGCGGCCGAGCAGTCTTTTATTGATCGGCGATGGTCTCCCGAGCGCGCCCAACCCCAGCCAGCGAAGCCTCTCCGAGGCTGACCGTGTGCAACTCTTCAAAGGCGCCATGGCGACTCGCCCAAACTACCCCTTCAACACAATCCTCTTCCCCTTCGAAGGCGATCCCTCTGCCGCTGGACTTTTCTGGCAGCTCAGCGGCCGCACCAATGGCATCACCCTCATCCCCGACCACGATTGGCCCAGCCTCTAAAGAGGCAATAACTAATAGCTAATCTTTAATTAATGATAAAACGAAGACAGATCGAGGTGTTCAGCCTCTCCTTCCTCGACTGCCTTTGCTGTGGTTTCGGCGCGATCCTGTTGCTGTTTATTTTATCAATCGGCTCTGGCAAGGCCGGCGTCGAAAGCGAAATTGACGACCCCACACTGCTGGCGATGCGCACGCAACTCGCACAGCTCGAAGCAGACGTCGCCAACAAAGCTGCCCTCCTCGAAGCCTCCATCAACAGCAAGCAAACTGAGCAAGAGCGGCAGCGCATACAGTCCATCATTCAGGCACTGGAGACCACCCTGGCCGACCTACAACAAGAATTCGACAGTAAACAAGCCAACCTCAGCACCAGCCAAAAGGCCGCTGCCGAAGCCACGCGACTCCTGCAAAGCTTTAAACATGAGGACCTCCCCCCAATCGGCTTGCCCGCCGATGCGACCCACGTCGCCTTCATCATCGATACATCCGGTAGCATGCGTAATCAGCTAACCAATCAACTCCACTTCGGGGTGATTGAGCAAATCACCG
>JBLHTV010000021.1:0-19645 GCA_047627755.1 Lentimonas sp.
TAAGAAGTTGCTAGATGTACTAGCTGCCTTCGGAAACTGCGTGTGACTGCATGTCGAGCAGCACCGCGCCCAAGGCTTGTGGTATGGCCGTCATGGCCGTCAAGCCGTCCTTGACCTTAGCCTACAGTCTTGGTGTAAAGTCTTCATTCTATTACGCATCACAATTCGCTTGAGCAAGACCGCATCTTCTTCGAATTAATCGCTTGAACAAGCTCTTCACTCGTCGCCATCAATTCGTGAGTGCCGACTCAACCTTGATAGCCGTTGCCACCACGACTCGAGTAACCATCTTCGCTCGCACACGGAACTTTTCCGACCCAATCAAAAACACGCTGCATAATCGCAGCTTCGTTACTAGACTTGCTACACGATTTACAGACGCATCACATCAGCCGTTGGGCACACACACATTCTCTCTCTCAATAAAGAAGCTGAGATCACAAACGGTTCCACGCCCATCTAAGCCAGTCGAGACACAGTCGCCGGGGCATCGTACTGAAGCGCATATGGCCTGTAAGTGCCGCTTCAGATCATCTTCAGTTTCTACATTTGAAAGCGAGTTCAAGTCGACGCACTAAAACCACGACAGAATCCCGCGCAGCCAACAACTTATCCTTAAGTTGCGCATTTTGAGCTTCTTAACAAATAAGGCAGCTGGGTGCTGGCCGCTGGGTGCGTCTTCACTCGCCTCGAGCGCAGACGAGATGACTTCCTGTATCTGTTGGTAATTCTTTGCCGCGGAGTCAATCAATGTTGCCGCTTAAAATTCGCTGCAGCAAGCGTGTCAGATCAATTCCATTCAGAAGAATGACAAGGCCCGACAGACAACAAAAAAAGCCCGCGACAAATCGCGGGCTTCTTGCTCAATAATAGCAACGGTCGATACTAAACAAACTTCTTAAATAGAAGCGTCGCATTATGTCCGCCAAAACCAAGGTTGTTACAAATCGCGACATTCACTTCCGCTTCACGCATCTCGTTTGGCACGCAATCGAGATCACAATCTGGATCAGGTTCTTCGTAATTGATCGTCGGTGGAATCTTACCATCACGAATGGCAAGGGCACAAACCGCAGATTCAATACCACCCGCAGCGCCGAGCAAGTGCCCCGTCATGCCTTTAGTGGAAGTAACGGGAATCTTGTATGCATGATCACCCAGCGCTTTCTTAATCGCGACAGTCTCGAACTTATCATTATATGGAGTCGAAGTGCCGTGCGCATTGATATAATCAACATCTTCCGATTGCAGACCCGCTTGCTTGATCACCTTGGCGATAGCAAACGAAAGTGCCTTACCTTCTGGATCGGGAGATGTGATGTGATACGCATCACAAGTCGCACCATAACCAGCAATTTCACAGTAGATCGTCGCACCGCGCGCCTGCGCATGCTCCAAAGTCTCCATAATTAAGACTCCAGCGCCTTCCCCCATCACAAACCCATCGCGACCCTTATCAAAAGGACGGCTAGCACGTGTAGGCTCGTCGTTGAAGTTTGTACTCATCGCTTTCATCGAACAGAACCCAGCGTAACCAAGCTCCGTGACGGCAGCCTCGCTACCTCCAGCGATCATCACGTCGACATCATTGTCGCGTAACATGCGGAATGACTCGCCGATACTATGCGTACCAGAAGCACAGGCACTGACGATGCCGTAATTGGGACCACGAGCACCCACCTCAATCGCAACCACACCACTGGCGATGTTTGCGATTAAAGAAGGAATCATAAATGGAGACACCTTGCGCGGCCCCTTCTCAACGAGACGGCGACTTTGTATCTGAGTCGTTAACATCCCACCAATACCAGAGCCAACGAGCACGCCAAAACGGTCTGCATCCAGCTTGGTTGGATCGATGTCAGCATCCTCTAATGCAAGCTTAGACGCAGCGACTGCGAACTGAGTAAAGCGGTCGTTTCGACGAGCCTCTTTAGGGTCCATAAAATCACCTGGCTTAAAGTCCAGAGCTTCCGCTCCAACTTTGCATGCATATTCGGTAGTATCGAATGACTGAACCCGATCGAGACCACTTTTGCCAGCAAGAAGACTATCCCAGAAGGAATCAACTCCATTGCCGTAACTTGTGACAGTTCCGATACCGGTAATCACTACTCGCTGTCGTTTAAACGATTCGTCCATAGTCTGAGATAAAAAGTAAGCCGCGATTAAGCGGCTTAAGTTGTGAAATGTAAAGAAAGGGATTATCCAGCCTTTTCAGTGATGTATTTAACGACATCGCCAACAGTCTGTAGCTTTTCAGCGTCAGCTTCTGGGATTTCGCCGTCAATCTCGTCTTGAAACTCTTCTTCAAATGCCATGATCAGCTCGACTGTGTCGAGAGAATCAGCACCGAGATCGTCAAGAAAAGACGCTGCTGCCGTTACCTGCTCTTCATTTACGTTGAGCTGGTCTACGATGATTGTTGATACGCGTTGTTCGATTGTTTGTTCTGACATAATATATTAAATTTAGATTAACTTCTTTTCAGCATCACATGACCATACCACCGTCAACTGTAAAAACTTGACCAGTGATATAACCTGCTTCTTCTGAAGCGAGAAATGCTGTTGCATGTGCGATGTCTGCTGCACTGCCCATACGCTTCATGGGAATCACTCCAACAATGGCTTTTTGCTGATCTTCATTGAGCATTGCAGTCATATCAGTTGCAATGAATCCAGGAGCTACGGCGTTGACTGTGACATTACGCGCCGCAAATTCTTTGGCGAGACTCTTCGTGAGACCGAGCATACCAGCCTTGGCAGCCGCATAATTAGCCTGCCCTGCGTTTCCAGTCAAACCGACGACTGACGAAATATTAATAATACGCCCCCAACGTTTGCGGGTCATCGGACGCGCAAGGTGCTTAATCCAGCTAAAGCAGCTTGTAAGATTGGTATCAATCACATCACTCCAGGCATCATCGCTCATGCGGAATAGGAGTCCGTCTTTGGTGATTCCAGCGTTATTCACCAGAATATCGATATTGCCGTGCTCTTCCAAGAGTTGCTCTGAGGCAGCCAGAACAGCCGCATTGTCCGCAACATCGACTGCAAGCGATTGAGCAGAACCGCCAGACGCATTAATCGCATCTGCTACCGCACCACAAGATTCAGCAGAACGACTCACACAAATCACATGATGCCCTTTTGTTGCCAGTAGCTCAGCGATGCTCTTGCCAATTCCACGGCCCGCTCCAGTGACGAGGGCTATTTTCTTATCAATTGTTTCAGTCATTCAAAAAATTAAGTACACTTTATATAGAAGGTAAAGTCTTCCCCATTATTTCGACTTGGGGCAAGCACGAATGTTACTTTTATCGAGCAATATTGACAGCAGAGCCGGAAGTAGACTCAAGTTCATGTATGTCAAAGCCAGAAGAACAACGCATTCAGAAAATCATAGCCAACGCAGGCATTTGCTCACGTCGTGAAGCTGAGCGCCACATCGAAGATGGTAATGTACGTGTGAACGGCAAAAGAGCCGAACTTGGCGACAAAGCTCTCCCAGACGCAGCGATCTTCGTAAACAACAAACCGATCCTACACAAACAGGAGCGCTCTATCACTCTGGTAATGAATAAGCCAAAAGGCTACGTCTGCACCAACTCAGACCCTTTTGCCGAAAAAACGGTCTTTCAACTCCTGCAACCCGACCTTCAGCGCCTGCGCCTCTTCTGTGCCGGCAGACTTGATAAAGACAGCGAGGGCCTTCTCATTATTACCAATGACGGCGACCTCGCCAACAAGATCGCCCACCCGAGCACCGAAATCACCAAACGCTACCGTGTCGTGCTCAACAAAGATTTCAAAAAAATAGATATCCCAAAGCTATTGGCTGGCGTTGAATTTGAAGGCGACTTCCTTAAAGCGGAGCGAGTCATCCCCGCCCCCGACTTAGGCGAGGGTTCTGCACGTCGCCTCGAAGTGCATCTTCATCATGGAAAAAAGCGCGAAATTCGCCGTTTATTCGAAGCACACCACTATTTTGTCAAAAAACTTGTTCGCGTGCAAATCGGCGGCATCATTCTAAAGAACATCCCTAAGGGTGGCATCAAAATACTTGGCAAAAAAGATATCGAGCGCCTCTTCACCAAATAACCTCACAGGATTCCCTTTTCATTATTCCATGATGCAGATTTGGCGCACCACTCCATTCGCAATAACAGCACTGATCTGCGCTGCGCGTCTATACGGAAACGACGTCATCCTCCGACTGGCGCCATCCACAGAGGCCGCAATTATTACCAAAATCGATGCCCACTCATCGCTCATGCAGGGAGCGCGCGCCGTGTTGGAAGCGGACAAAGCACAGCAGGGCTGGAAATGGCTCGAATATACCATCACACTCGACGGCTACATTCTTAGCCAGCGACTCTCCAATAACTTCGACGCCGCACCTAATTGCCTGGTGCGCCTAGAACCTAATCAGCATTCTCAAGTCCTGACTACGATCCAACCGCACGATATATTCGAGATTATCGCCCGCGACGACACCTGGACGACCATTCGTTTCCGCAAGGCCTTGCCCGTTTATTTCAACTCACTCGCCCTCCCAAACTACACAGCCGATCAAGTGCCGGGGCACGCCCTCCCGCAGCGACTCAAGATAGACACGAACGTAAAGGTCGGCCAGTTTGCACCCAAACCACTTAGACCAGAAAACATCAACTGGCACGCCGCTATCCCAGGAACGCCGCCTTCCATTCGACCCAAGAGAGCACAGTCAACAGAACCAGTGCAGCCGAGCAGCATCATGACTGGCGTCGCTGATCAGCAAGAATCCGAACTCCCACAGCGCCCGGAAGTCGACGCAAACTCACCACTACGAAATTTAGTCGGAACTCTGGTTCGCGAAATAAGTCCCACCGGGCCACGCTTCACAGTTCGCCTCAAATCGCCGACTGGCCAACCAACTACCTACGTCGATATGACTCAACTATTTATCAACGATCTCCGCCCCTTACTGAATCAGAAAGTTCAAATCATTGGCGAAGTCAGGCCAGTCGTAGTAGGTAGCCAAGACCTAATAATTCAGGCTCGCACCATCCGCCTCGCGGAATAAATTCCTCACACCTTTAAAGTTTAACAAAAAATCTGACCACCTAATTAACCATGCAACTCATCGACGGCAACGCAATCGCAGCATCCATTATTGAAGAACTCACAGTCGAAGTCGGCGCACTTTCAGGCAAAAAGCCATTGGTCGCCTTCATTCGCGTCGGCGAAGACCCGGCCTCGGTCTCTTATGTACGCAAAAAAGAGAAAACTGCCGAAAAAATCGGCATCGAAAGCCGCATAATACTGCTCCCCGAAAGCATTACATCAGAAGAGCTGTTCGCCCAGATTGACGCACTCAACGCAGATCCCGATGTCAACGGTATCCTCATTCAAGCGCCACTGCCAAAGCACATCAATGAAACTGCCACTTTTAATCGTGTCCTTCCAGGCAAAGACGTCGACGGCTTCAACACCGTTAACATCGGTAAACTCTGTCAAGAAGACAGCAGTGGCTTCGTGGCATGCACACCTGCCGGCATCGTCCAATTGATTAAGCGCAGCGGTATCGAAACCGAAGGCAAGCACGTCGTCGTACTCGGTCGCAGTCAAATCGTCGGCAAACCAGCCGCATTACTGATGATGCAAAAAGCTTGCCCAGGCAATGCCACCGTCACCGTCTGCCACTCTCGCACCGCCGACCTACCAAGCATCACCCGCCAAGCCGATGTGCTGATCGCAGCGATTGGACGCGCCAATTTCGTAACCGCAGACATGGTCAAAGACGGCGTCAACATCATCGACGTCGGCATCAATCGCGTTGAAGACGCCAGTAAGAAGAGCGGCTTTCGCCTCGTTGGCGATGTCGAGTTTGCCACCGTCTCAGCCAAAGCAGCACACATCACGCCCGTCCCTGGCGGCGTCGGGCCGATGACAGTTGCCATGCTAATGCACAACACTCTGCGAGCCTTCAAAGCCACTCAAGCATGAGCACACCGCACGCTCCACCAGAGCCAACATTGATCAAACCGGGCAACCCCCTCGACTCGGTATTATGCGACAGTGGGCCGATGCCGCCGGCACGCTTTGTTATTCGTGCGCTGGCATTCTGCTTAGATTTAGCGCTGATCCTTGGAGTCAGTGCGATCATTTTAAAAGTGACGCTGTCCGAAAGCTTCCCCGAGGCGGCTTCAATTTGGGCAGATTACAACGTAGCCATGCAAGACCTCGATTATGCAAAACGCATGTTTTTCGACATGAACGGCTCCAACCCTGAACTATTTGAAATCATTTCCTATGCCCTAGGCACGACAATCACACTGGCTTGGTTCTACTTCTCCGCGGGAGAAGCATTCTTCGGCGGTAGTTCACTCGGCAAACGTTGCTGTCGGCTTCGTAGCATCAGCACCATTACACTCGGAAAGCCCACGATCTTTGGTGGCATCGTTCGTGGGGGTCTAAAAACAATCATGCTCTTTAGCTTTGGTATCATTGGCTGGGCAGCGATACTCATTCCACTCTTTTTCAATAAGCGCCGCCAAATGGGCCACGATCTACTAAGTCGAACGGCCGTTATTGACGAAACTCAACTCCAGAGGGCCGAGTCACTTAACAGTTCGTCTACAAGTCCTAATTAATTTTTCTGTTTTAAATTTCTGAAAATTAGTCTACACCTTTTTAACATTATAGCACATAAGCCAACCGACTTCATTCGTATCCCAAACAAGTATCCTTGTGATCACTAATAGTAAGCCAAAAGTCCTCGTTGTCGACGATCAGCCGATCAACGTCAAGCTGCTGCAACGCAAGCTTGAACGACAAAACATGGAGGTCCTCGTCGCTTACAACGGACGCGAATGCTTGAACATTGTTGAGCAGGATCCCCCCGACTTAATCCTACTCGACATCATGATGCCAGGAATGGACGGCATCGAAACTTGCAAACATCTGAAGGCAAATCCGACGACTGAGGCTATCCCCATTATCTTTATTACCGCGAAAGCTTCGAAAGAAGGAAAGCTCGAAGGTCTGAACGCCGGCGCAGTCGACTACATCACAAAACCGATCGACCTTGATGAGACTATAGCCCGCGTACGCACACAACTACGCCTGCAAGATATTTTCCGCGAAAACCTAGAATTACAAACACGCCTCAGCGAGGTTCGAAAGTCAGCTGCAGTCGGAGCTATCACCCAAGGGATCGCGCATAACTTAAATAATCTACTCGGCGTCGTAGTCGGTTATCTCGACCTAATCAAAAACGGCTACGACAGCCCCGACATGGTCAAGCGAAGCGTCATGTCTATGGACAACGCGATCACCCGCATGGTTGGTATTATCCGCCAACTCGGAATCATCGCTAACAGCGAACGCATCAAACTATCCACCCATTCGATCGACTTCCTACTAAATAACAGTATTGACCGTCTTAAGAATGAGCATGAGATCCCCGCTCGAGTCTCACTCGACTTGCAACTCGACGAAAGCACCACCATTTTGGCGAATCCAGAGATATTCGAAATCATCCTCGTTAAGCTTCTAATCAACGCATGGGAAAGCTATGAGAAGGGCACCGCAGATACGGACCGAACCATCAATCTCGCCGCCCGCATCTTGCGCGATAATGGGCCTGCCATGCTAGAGGTCAAAGTCATCGACCATGGCGCTGGTATTGATCCAGAAGTTATAGACACTTTATTTGGACCCTTCATCACGACCAAGACCTCCGTCGGTCGTGGCATGGGACTCACTATATCACGCCACACTATTCGTAACCTTGAAGGGGAAATTACCCTCAAGCCCAACGCAAACAAAGGCGTAACTGCCACAATGACCCATCCATTATAAATGAGTATTCGTATCGTATTTATCGGTGCCGGCCGCATGGCCGCCGCCATCGTCCGTGGCCTAATCGAAGAAGAGCACTACCTTCCAGAAGAAATTGCCTGCTCTGGAGGTAACGGCACTAGCGGCCCGGATCTGGCCGAGCAAACCGGCATCCAGTACGCAAAAGACATCTTCAAGGTGGTTCGTAAAACAGAGACCATCGTGCTCGCTTGCAAGCCGTATCAGCTGGACGCCATTGACGATGCACTGGCCGAAGCCGCACACGGCAAACTAGTCCTCTCAGTGCTGGCAGGCACAACACTCTCACGACTCAATGCGAAATTTAGCAATGCGCGCAACGTCGTGCGCACCATGCCAAATACTCCTGGTCAAATCGGGGCCGGCGTCACAGCCTTTACACCTCAGAACCCGCTCAGCCCGAAGGATCAAGAGATCATCGAAGCCATCCTCGGCTCACTCGGCAACTTCCACGAAGTCGACGAAGCGGACCTCGATGCCGTCACTGCCCTCAGCGGTAGTGGCCCAGCATACGTGTTCGAATTTACCGCTGCCCTGCGCCAAGCAGGCATCAAATGCGGACTCAACGAGTCCCTCGCACATTCTCTAGCCATCGACACCGTCCTCGGCGCAGCGATGCTAATGGCTGAAAGTGAAGCTGGCCCCGAAGCACTGCGCGACGCAGTCACGTCCCCCGGCGGCACCACTGCTGCCGCACTCAACGTATTCAGCGACAATGATCTTCGCGGACTCGTCGAAAAAGCACTCGCCGCGGCCAAGGCACGCTCGCTAGAACTCGCTGAGGAATAGCGCCCCTCACGCCCACAACAACAGCGCTAGGAAAACGGCAACCGGGCGCCCCTCGTAGCCCCGCTGAGGCCTAATAATGCGGCGGTTTTTCATTTGCAGGCATATCACCGTCACCAGCCACGCCTCCCGACGACAAGGCTGAGAGCTGTGCCTTCTGCGCCTGCACCAATTGAGTCAATGCATCCACACGCTTTGCTAATTGATAAAATTCTGCATCTTGCTCGGCGATATGACGTTCCAAATGAGTGAGTTGCGACTGAAGTTCGGTAATAGATTCTGCGTCTGACATAGTGGAACCTAATGAACAGAGTGCCCCCGAAGAAGCAACATGGGAAATACACGTAAGTCTAATTCTAAGGCAAACCCACCTTAAATTATAAATATCGAGTAAGCAGGTATGTATGTGTAAGACCGCTAAAAAGTGGACTGGCTCGACTCAAATTCTAAATTAGATTTAGCTAGCTTTACCACACCCGCCCATCAAGTGATCACCAACACGGTCAGCGGCCTCAACTTGAGGCCTCGACAAACTGAGGTGTAAGATGAATCAAGCAACTATGCCTCTCCCTGAAAGCGGAAGACAATCATCGACACTGGAGGCAATTCCAGCTTGATCGAATACGGACGTCCATCCCACTCGACCTCGTCGGCAACAACGCCACCGACATTACCAAATCCAAGACCGCCATATCCTTTGGCATCGGTATTCAGAATCTCCTGCCAGAATCCCGGATACGGCACACCCACTCGGAAGCCTTCTCGCTGCACAGGTGTATAATTACCGACGACTGCCAATGTATCGGTCTTCGCGGTGCCATTTCGCAGGAAGGTTAAGACACTGTTATCAGCGTCCGAACTATTAATCCATTCGAATCCTTCCGGATGATTATCTCCGGCGGCAAAACCAGGGATCTGTTGGTAAATACGATTGAGATCACGCACCACCATCTGCACGCCTTGATGGTCCAAGTATTCCAACAGGTGCCAATCCAGACTTCCATCGTGCGCCCACTCTGCGGATTGACCAAAGTCACAGCCCATAAAGAGTGTCTTCTTGCCTGGCCACATCCACATAAATGCATATAGCAAGCGAAGCTGACGTGCCTTATCCGACATTCGCTCTCCCGGCATTTTCAGCATCATCGAGCCCTTACCATGCACGATCTCATCATGTGAAAAGACCTGCGTGAAGTTTTCGGAATACTGATAGAGCATAGCAAACGAAAGCTGGTGATGCTCGAATTTTCGATAAATCGGATCTTTCTGGAAGTACTTCAAAGTATCGTGCATCCAGCCCATGTTCCACTTCATGTCGAAGCCGAGACCACCTTCGGATGTCGGCTTAGTCACTCCTGGGAATGCGGTCGATTCCTCAGCAATCATCAGCGTGCCTGGATAATATTGGTGCACCAGATCATTGGCGCGGCGCAGAAAATCGATTGCTTCGAGATTTTCGCGACCGCCATACTGATTCGGGATCCACTGCCCTTCTTCGCGAGAGTAATCAAGATACAGCATCGACGCCACGGCATCGACGCGTAAGCCATCGATGTGATAGCGCTCACACCAAGCCAATGCGCTGGCGATCAGGAAAGTGCAGACTTCGTTGCGACCAAAGTTGAAAATATAAGTACCCCAGTCCTGATGAAAGCCTTGCCGCGGATCGGCATGCTCATAGAGGGCTGTGCCATCGAATTGACCGAGCGCGAAACTATCCGTCGGGAAGTGTGCTGGTACCCAATCCATAATCACACCCAATCCATTTTGGTGCAGTATATCGACCAAGTACATAAAGTCTTCTGGCGTGCCAAATCGATAGGTTGGCGCAAAGAACCCAGTCACTTGATAGCCCCAAGAGCCATCAAAAGGGTGCTCCGATAGCGGCATGAATTCGACATGCGTGTAGTGCATGTCCTTCAAATAGTCGACTAGCTCAGTCGCTAATTCACGATAAGACAACGGGCGGTTGGCATCTTCGACGACCCGTTTCCATGACCCCAAATGCATCTCGTAGATTGAGACCGCCGCATTCGCCCAATCAGTCGATTTGCGCTGCTTGATCCAGTCGGCATCATGCCATTCATAACCATCCACTTTACAAACGATCGATGCATTGCCTGGAGGTGACTCAAACCGAGCCCCGTAAGGGTCGGTCTTTAACAATGGAAAATCTCCCTGCTGCGTGCCGATCTCAAACTTGTACTTGGCTCCAGCTTCTAGCCCAGGCACGAATAACTCCCAGATGCCTGATCCACCGAGACTGCGCATCGGATGGTAGCGACCGTCCCAATGATTAAAGTCACCGACGAGCGAAACACGCGTTGCACTTGGCGCCCATACGGCGAACGACACACCTGTCACACCACTTAACTCACACAACTGAGCACCCATTTTATTGTGGGCTTGGTGCTCATTGCCCTCGTTAAAGAGGTAGACATCATCATCCGACAAGCTGGGCAAAAAACTATATGGGTCGTAGAACTGACGAATTTCGCCATTATAGCGCTCGATCCTTAAGCGGTAGGCAAATACATCCTTCCGCTTAGGGATCACCCCTTCAAAGAACCCGTCATCCGTCAAACGTTTTAACGAGTAACGCGGGCCCTCTGGCTCCGACACGTCCACAACCTCGCAGGTCACCGCATCATCTAAAAAAGCGCGCACCACGATGCTAGGCTTTGATCCAACTGTATGCGGATGCATACCCAATATTGAATGCGGCTGGCTCGATGTCACCTGAGTAACCGAGTCGAGGAGGTTTTTAGAAACAATCACGGATATAAGAAAAGATCACTTCCGTTACTATTTGCAAGAACCTTAGCCCTAACACACGATTCAAGCAGAAAAAATCCACTTGATTCGCACTGATGCGATAAAAGACTTGTCGCCCGAAAATACCCCGCCCATAGTCCCATCCCGTGCCTAGAATCGCCCGGTTATACTCCCTCCTTTTACTCATTTCGAAGTTTTCGCTGCCGCTTTCTGCGGCTCTGCCTGAACTAAGTTCGATTGAGCCCTTAGAGTTCGACGAAGCTGCTCAGCGCTTAGTCGCCCGCGGCGATGCCCGCCTCGACTTCCAAGGCTCGCGTCTCAACGCGGATCGTATTACCTACTACCAAGAATACTCTCTAGCAGATGCCCTCGGTAACGTCGCGATCTCAAGAGATGGTTACCGCCTCATCGCCGACCGATTGAGCTATGATACTCAAGAAAGTGTATTCGCAGTCGATATCTTACGCACTGGGCAATGGCCAATCTACATTGCTGGTGTCACCGCAGGTGGCACCATAGAAAACACCACCTTCCAAGGAGCGACGATCTATTATGGTAATCCAGGGCGCTTCACGCCCAGTATCTCTTCTGACCAGATTGATTTCACCAGCGAACAAGGCGGCAAATTAAAGATGAGCGCCACGACCTTCAGAATCGGTAGCGTGCCAGTCGCCAAACTCCCAAGCTACACCCACTACATCGATCAAACCCCCTTCCTCCTTGAGGTTGATGCGGGCTCAGATAGCGAACTCGGCACTTACCTGCAAACAACGACTCTCTTCCCTGTCAATTCATGGCTACGTGCCGGAGCCAATCTCGACCTCTACAGCAAACGCGGCGTGCTGGTTGGCCCGACAGCTCAATATTCCTACAACTCCGAAAGCCAGACGATCATTGGCGCACTTAGTACTGGATATTTAAGTGATCAAGGCGATCCCGAGCCTGGCCTTTACGACCAACCGATCGACTCAGAGCGTGGCTTTGTAGAATGGCGCCACCAACACCACATCGGCGAGCGTATCAATATAACTGCTTCGGCTAGTTATTGGTCTGATTCTGAGGTGACACGCGATTTCCGTGACGACTACTTCAGCGACAACCAACAACCAGACTCTTTTGTCGAAGCCGTTTACGCTGGCGACAACTACTTCCTGTCAGCCTTCGGACGCTTCCGCCCGAATGATTTCCAACTGGTGCAAGAGCGTCTACCCGAAGTGCGTTTCGATTTGCTCCCTGTGCCTATTTATAATACTGGAGCCTACCAACGTTTCTCTGCCAGTTATGCACATTTAGAAGAAAATTTCGGTCAAGTCATACCGGAGATCGACCAAGGCAGTCAATCAGATCGCTTTGACTTCACCTACCGCATCGAACGCCCCATCCTACTCACTGACTGGCTCAGCCTGACTCCTCTCGCCGGGGCCCGTGTTACGCACTACGAGAATCAAGAGATCGATCCGCTCGCCCTCGGCAGATACAACGATCCTTACGGCACCCCGACGCCGAGCGAACTCAAAGACGATCAATTCACTCGAGAGATCTACGAACTTGGTTTCGACCTCGAAGCGCGTGCCTACGCCCACTACGCCACTCAAAACAAAATGTGGGAAATCAACGGTCTGCGTCACTTAGTGCGCCCCGTATTACGCTACCGCTACTACTCGGATCCAGATGCTAAAGACGAGATCGCCGCAATCGATCGCACCGCATTCGATCTTGACCGTCCGATGCTTGACCTCAGTGACTTACGCAACGTCGACTCCATCAGTGAAACACACCTCACTCGTCTCGGCGTAGAAAATCTTTTCCAAACCCGCGCGGAGGGCTATGGCTCACGCACACTCGCCGCATTGAATTTCTATCAAGACATTCTGTTTGAGAAGAACACACGTTACGATGGCAACAAGCAAGACAGCTTCAACGCCACATGGATCGAGCTCGTATTGAGTCCCGCTCCTTGGCTCAAGTTCGACCTCGCCAGCCGCTTTCAAACCCAGAGCATGTCACTCGAAGAACTGCGCACACGCACCTCAATACGAAGTGGCGAGATCTGGGAAATCGGGCTATCAACTGTTTTTCTGTATGATCGGATTGATCAGTATCGCATCGACTTCATCTATCGCATTAACGAGCGCTATTCGTTCCTAGCAGACACCCGCTACGACGCCGAAACTGGCGAATTTACCAGCACCGAGATCGGCATCAACACGCGACTCAACAATGCATGGGAAATCATCTACGGGCTCACCTTCCGCCAAGATTCTAGACGTGAAAGCGATTTCGAATTTACCGTGCGCCTGCGACTCGCAAATCAATAACCACCGATCAGCATGCAAGAAGCACTCGTGCCCTCAAATGACTTCGCCATACGACTGCCGGCATTCGAAGGACCACTGGACTTATTGCTCTACCTAATTCGGCGCAACGAGGTCGACATCTACGATATACCGATCAAGCACGTTACCTCGCAATACATCGAAATTCTCGACTCAATGGAGAATCTCGACCTCGAAGTCGCAGGTGAATTTTTTGTCATGGCCGCGACGCTAATGTACATTAAAAGTCGCATGCTTCTGCCGCAAAAGGACCAAGGCGCCAATCAGGATGTCGAAGACGACGACATCGACCCACGCTGGGAGCTGGTGCAACAGCTGCTTGAATACAAAAAGTTCAAGGAAGCATCCTCCGAAATTGAGGCGCTCATCCTCAACAGCAACGATTTGATCGCTCGAATCGGCCCTAAAGACGCGCTGCAGGCGGTCGAACGTCCGCTCAAGCCGGTCGAACGCGTCGATCTGTGGAATACCTTCAACCAAGTGCTTCGGCGACTTGCAGAGCGTATCACCACAGGCGAAATCAATGCCGAGCAAGTCACCGTCGCCGACCGCATGGAGTTTATCCTGTTGCACTTCAAGCAGAAGCCCAACTTTCTATTTTCAGACCTTTTCGAAGCGACCACCACTATCACCACCATCGTCGCTACTTTTCTCGCCGTGCTTGAGCTCACACGGCTTGGAGAAATACTGATTAAACAAGATCGCTCCTTTTCTGACATTCGCTGTGAACGCGGTACCAATACTGGTTTTACCTTTAACAGCAGCTTCACTTAAGATGCCGCGTAAAATGAAACAGTCCGGCCACCTACTCGGAGTCGGTTTAGACAACACTGACGAACACAAGCGGATCACCCAAGCAGATCGCTTTGCGATCGTAGGTGGCTCCAGTGAGACCCACGAGCGCATGACTGAAACCGTCATCAAAACCTTCGAAACCCTGGATCAACGCGGCAAGACGCTCGATCAAATCGATCAACAAGAACTCGCCGAAATTATCCACAAAAACACCCCAAACAAATGAGCCGCTTGACAGCTTGCCTCGAACACACCTAATTTAGATCACTACTTTATGAGCGAACAACCCAAAAAACCTTTTCTGAACAGCAGCGACGAAGTCTCATCCGACGAAACCGACGCCGCAACGAAATTAGCCGAGCAAGCAGGGGTCACAGGAACCAATACCGATTCGATCGCAGCGTCACCTCAAACCCCAGCGCAACCGGCACTTAAGCTCGCAGCACCGCGCGCAGCTACACCTGCTGCACCCGCGACACCCGCTGCAACTGCTGCACCCACTGCACCGCGTCCAGCTGCGGAGCCGACACCGACTCCAACGCCAACTGCGGCAATACCACGGCCTACTGCGACTCCAACACCAACTGCGGCAATACCACGGCCTACTGCGGCTCCGACACCCGCAGCAGCTCGATCTGCCGCGATCCCCCTCCGCGCTAGCACAGAAGAAGCAACCATCAGCGTCCCGATGTTGATCATCGATGCCATCGCAGCCGCAGTTGCCATCGCATTTACCGTCCTGCTCCTGCAAGACCTCTCTCCTTTCTTAAACTAAATTCAAAATTAAAATCCTATGTCTGAAAACATCACCGAACTCAATAGCAGCAACTTTGAAGCTGCAATAAGTGCATCCGTCCCAGTCGTCGTCGACTTCTGGGCTCCATGGTGCGGCCCTTGTAAAGCGATTGCACCAATCCTCGAAGAACTCGCAGCCGAGCTCGGCGATGCAGTCAAAATCTGCAAGGTCAACGTCGACGACAACAGCGAGATTTCCGCTAAATTCGAAATCCGCGCGATCCCAACCATCCTAGTTTTTAAGGACGGCGTAGTCTCCGACACCATCGTCGGGCTCACTTCCAAGGACGACCTGAAGGCGAAGATCTCTTAGACGTTCGAAGCCCACTCTTTACTAGAATGCATCCGACCATCAGGTCGGGTGCATTTTTTTTGGATTAAACCGACTGCGCGTGCTTAGAGCCAAGTAACTCAGCCGTACGCTGCGGCACGCCGTCGAACGCCCCATTAGTGAAAAACACAAACACCCAGCCCTCAGCAGCCGTACTGTCTGCGCGAATTTGCTCAAACAGCGCGTCATTGTCCGCAAAAGCCATCGCCACCGAGCTATCCTTAGACAGGTCCGCCACCATGCGCTCGGTATCCAAACGCTCATGCGCCGCGATCGAATCGGCGCGATGGACTGCGCCGAGATAGACGCGAGCCACCCTCGAAAGCGCCTGAGTAAACGCCTCCTGAAAGAGTGAGGTGCGCGCAGTATTACTCCGCGGCTCAAAACTCACACACAGCTTTCGATCGGGATACGCCGCCCGCAGGCCCTCCAACGCGCCAGCAATTGCAGTGGGATGATGAGCAAAGTCTTCGAGCACCGTCCACTTCGCACACTCGTGCAACACATCTTGTCGCCGTTTCACTCCACGGAAGCGTGCCAGCGCCCCTAGATCAAACTCCGCAGGCGACGTGTGCCCGCAGGAAAACGCTGCAGCTAGGGCGGCCATTGCGGCATTACGTGCATTAAACAAGCCATGCATTGACCAACTCACGCGTGTCCACAGCACCCCTTGCCAAATCAAGTCAAACGCCGAGCCCTGCGCAGCATCGGTGAAATTCGCGATCACCAAATCATTCGTTTCGCCGGTTCCGACGCGAACGACCTGCGTCCACGGTGCGGGTAACAACGCTGTAATGTTTACATCGTCGCCATTCACGATCGCACAGCCTTGGCTCGGAATGATCCGTAATAAATGCCGAAAGGTGCGCTGCACATCTTGTAAGTCTCGAAAAATATCTGCGTGATCGAATTCCAAATTATTCAGTACGGCGATCTGCGGCCGGTAGTGGATGAATTTACTACGCTTATCAAAAAACGCCGTGTCATATTCATCTCCCTCGATCACAAACGCGTCACCACTGCCGAGCTTCGCGCCACTGGGTAAATCACGCGGCACACCACCGATTAACCAGCCCGGTTCGGCGCCAGCAACGTCGAGAAGAAAAGTCGTGATCGTCGAAGTAGTGGTCTTACCATGCGTGCCCGCAATCACCACTGGCCGACGCCCGAGCAACACCGTATCATGCAGCAACTGTGGGAGTGAGATAAACGAGACCTCGGATTGATTCAGCAACCACTCCACCTCGACATTTCCCCGACTCATCGCATTACCGACGACCACACGATCCGGCTTCAGCGCCGCAAGTCGTTCGGCATCATAGCCATCAAATACTTCGATTCCAGCATCTGCCAACACATCCGACATCGGAGGATACGCACCGGTATCCGCACCGCACACCTCTTGCCCCTGCTCGCGCACCAACAACGCCGCATTAGCCATCGCCGTCCCGCAAATGCCCATAAAATAAATCCGCATTCGTTTAGATCACTTTAGGCTGCCAAAAAATACAAGCGGCAAGTCAGGACAATTAGTCTAAATGGCTGTGCGAGGACTCGATACCTATTAATTAGATCAGCGTGCACCGCTGCCACGTATGACCACTTGGTCGAGTGACTCAAACTGGGCCAGAGCCTGTGTTAGTCTAGACGGGTTCATTACTGGTTCGATGTTGCAGAGTAAGCCAATGCTGGGACGGGGTTAGGCCACAGGCAGACCGGAGTTCCGACAAGTAGCTCGGGCGGGGCAACGATTCCTGATAAACGGCAGAAACTACGTCGGAGTGCTCGAACCACAGAAAAACACGCTGCTCTCACCTAAAACAGCCTTTACCTCTGAAACGGATTCTGGAAACGTGCTTTGGTTTATGGCCGATACATCTAAGTTTTCTATTCTTGTCGTAGGTTCTGGTGGACGCGAACACGCCCTCGTGCAAATGTGCCTAAAGAGCCCGCTCACCGAGCGCGTCATCGCGACACCAGGCAATGGTGGCATGGCCTCTGAAGTCGATTGCTACAACGTTGGCGTCGAAGACATCGAAGGCATCGTCCATCTCGCACAAGACCACCACATCGGCCTCGTCATCGTCGGCCCAGAAGTGCCTCTCAGCCTCGGCCTCGTCGATGCGCTACAAGCGGTCGGCATCCCCGCCTACGGCCCCAACGCTCAGGGCGCTCAGCTTGAATCGAGCAAAGTCTTTTGTAAGGATTTCTTCGCCCGCCACAACATCCCCACCGCAGAATACGGTAGCTTTACCGAAGTCACTGCCGCGCTAGAGTATCTCGACACACACCCCGCACCGATCGTCATTAAAGCCAGCGGCCTCGCAGCTGGCAAAGGCGTAATCATGGCGGAAACACAAGCTGAAGCGATTGCTGCGGTCAAAGACATGCTTGAGGGCAACGCCTTCGGCGCAAGTGGCCACGAGATCGTCATTGAAGAAACACTGTACGGCGAAGAAGCCTCCATTCACGCGATTGTATCGGGCGATGATTTCGTCTGCCTGCCACCGAGCCAAGACCACAAGCGCGCCGGCGAAGGCGACACTGGCCTCAATACTGGCGGTATGGGCGCATACACACCGACCAGCCGCGTCACTGCAGAGATGCAGGCCCAGATCGAAGCGCAAGTGCTGCGCCCGACTCTCGACGGCTTCAAAGCAGACGGCATTCACTTTTGCGGCACGCTCTACGCTGGCCTTATGCTCACAACCAAGGGTGTGCGCGTACTCGAATACAACGTCCGCTTCGGCGATCCTGAAACACAGGTACTACTACCAATGGTCGCAGACGATCTCGTGCCGGTGCTGCTCGCCTCAGCAAAGGGCGAAGCACTACCAGCAAAGCTTAACTTCCACCCTGGCGCTGCGATCGTCATCGTGCTCGCAGCTGGCGGCTACCCTGACACTTATTCAAAGGGCGACACCATCATTTTACCAACGACCACTCCAGAGCGTTCCGCGATCGTGCATGCTGGCACCACACGCGCAGAGGATGGCACCATCACCACTAACGGTGGCCGCGTGCTGGGCGTCAGTGGACAAGCACCGAGCCTACAAGCAGCCGCCGACCTCGCATACAGCGTATGCGACCAGGTCCACTTCAACGGAAAATATCTCCGCCGCGACATTGGCCATCAAGAGCTCAACCGCTAAACTGGCACCTTGCACATGATGACCGTTAAACAGTTTCTCAGTATGGCGGTGGTCTGCGCAACAGTCACATGCCAGCCTGCACAGGGACAGGACGCGGCACTGTTTCCAGCTCTAAGTGACTACAGCGACGAAGCGATTCGCCTACATGGCCTGGCAGCATTATACCCAAATCGCGTCCTATTTGAAGAGCCGCAGCTGGAGACCACTTCCGAAAGTCGAGTCGCGGCACGCGTCGAGGACTTGCCACGCGCGATCAAATACATCCGCCTCTACCGCTTAGACGAAGCGAAATCCGTGCTAGCAGAGTTCCAAACGCATTCCGCGCTCATTCTAGATGTACGCTTTCTTAAATCCAACCACACTGCGATGGATACACTCAGCTGCTTTGCCACCGCTAAGCAGGCCAAGACATTGACCACCGTCGGTGCGGTGCTCGCCGACCTCAGCACATCTGGCGAGGCCTCCAGCACTCTGCGCGACGCTCCTGTCATCGTTCTATGCAACCGCGAAACCGCCGGTCCATTCGAGGCAGTACTGCACCAACTGCAAGTAGCAGGTGCGATCATCGCTGTCGGCGAATCGACCGCAGGCCGTACCGGATTTTACAGCAAGGCCTCACCCAACGCTTGGATTCTCTGCGGAGAGGTTCGCCCCGACAGCGACACATCACTGGTAGGAGTTGGGTTTGAACCGCGCATTCGATTAGAAAGTGACGCGAAGGAAAACTACCTCAGCTATCATCTCTACGAAGCAGGCACTGACATCATGCAACTTCTTCGCAATGAGGATAGCAGCAGCGATCGTGATCCA